>DATFMO010000454.1:0-8880 GCA_035266925.1 Sunxiuqinia sp.
AATCAAGGGAATTGCCACGAAAACCAAACAACAATTTGAAGCTGCCGGCTTAAAAAACATCGAGATCAAATTTAAAAAATTGAACCCGGTGACCAGCATTTATGTGGGCGGATTTAAATAATTCTGATTTTCAATTTCAGACAGATACATGACATGCATTCAACAATATAAAATACGAAATGTTATGACTTGAATAGATCATTTTTCGAATTTAAAACAAGGGAATATGAAGATCGATAAGCAAAAGTCGTTGTTGTTATTGGTTGGTATGTTGGTAATTTCACTTTCTGTAACTGCAGGCCCACCTTACAATACGGACGATCCGGATCCAACTCCGTTCAAGCATTGGGAATATTATATTTCAACAATTAACAACGAACAAGGCGGTGAGTTTTCAGGAACCCTACCACATTTTGAAGTCAATTACGGGATCATCCCGAATGTCATGATCCATTTGGTAATGCCGCTGAGTTACGATGCACCAAAGCATCAATCCATGCATTATGGATATGGTGATACAGAAATGGGTTTTAAATACCGATTTGTGAAAGAAACTGACAATTGTCCGGAGATTGGTACTTTCCCGATCGCACTGGTTCCTATTTTTAAAAGTAATAAAATGACTAGTGAAAAAGCACAGTTTTTCGTTCCTGTTTGGTTGCAGAAATCATGGGGAAAGTTAACGACCTTCGGTGGTGGCGGCTATTGGTTTAACCCGGGAGCGGGAAACAAAAATTCGGTATTCACCGGGCTGACGATGCAATATGATTTTTCGGAAAAAGTTTCGCTGGGTGAAGAATTGTATTATCAAACAGCAGCAACCGAAGAAGATCAATCATCGTTGGCCTTCAATTTGGGAGGTCAAATCAATTTTTCGAAAATTTTGCACTTGATTTTTTCGGCGGGCCATAGTTTGGTTCATGGAAAATACTTCACATCTTACCTTGGCTTGTGGTGGACCATTTGATTTGAATTTATTAAGAAATCAATTTATCCTTTTTCGAATTAGAATTGTTATAGATAATCGAATTTGAATTGGAGGCCGGCGCCCTGGTATTAATCGATTGTTAAAAACAACCATCCCATCGACCTTCTTGAACAGTTTGCCGAACAAGTTGACAGAAATGCCCCAAATTGGTATTTCTTTGCAAACGCAAATGATGACTGCACAAAATTATGGAGAATAAAAAAAGGCGAGGGAAGAAAGCAAAATCAGACAAGCCTAATCTATTTGGACTGCTGAAACCCTACAAGAGCAAGGTAATTCTGTTGGTGATATTTGCTTTGGTGAGCAACGGGGTAAATTTGTTGATTCCCAAAATTATTTCACAGGGGATTGATACTTATACTGCCGGGCATTTTGTATTAAAAACCATTCTGATTGAATTCATCGCGGCTACCGTAGTGATTTTTATTTTTGGCTATTTACAGGCCATTGTTCAAACCTATGCGGCCGAACAGGTAGCCTTCGATCTTCGCAAACAACTTTCAGACAAAATATCACGACAAGGATTTTCATTTATTCAGAAATCAAATCCTTCAAAATTACTGACCAATTTAACGTCCGACATGAACTCGGTGAAACAATTTGTGGCGCAGGCTGTGGCCTCCATCGCATCATCGCTGTTCATCATTTTTGGAACCTGCATTTTGCTGTTGACGATTAATTGGCGACTGGCATTGGTGGTCATCCTCATGATCCCCATTATTGGTGTCGCCTTTTTTGTCGTGTTGAAAAAAGTTCGGGTGTTGTTCAAGCGTTCGCGCGAAGTGATCGACTGGCTGAACAGGGTAATCAACGAAAGTATACTTGGATCGGCCATTATTCGAGTCATGAATTCACAGCAACAGGAATACGGTAAATTTATGGCCGCCAATACAGAGGCTCGTGATTTGGGTATCTCCATTGTTACTTTGTTTGCCACGCTGATTCCAGTCATCACTTTTGTATCGAACCTGGCGATCCTCGCTATTTTGTCTATGGGTGGTCATTTCGTGATCAACGGTTCCATGACGCTGGGTAATTTCGCAGCGTTCAATAGCTACGTTTCCATCCTGGTTTTTCCCATCATTGTGATTGGTTTTATGAGTAACGTAATTGCTCAGGCAACGGCATCTTATGCTCGGATTGATCAAGTGATGAAAGCACCTGACACGGCTGATAAAGGAACCGTTGAGGAGCCAATTTCTGGCAAAATCGAATTGACAAATATATCGGTGATTTACGATGGAAAGCCAGCATTACAAGAGGTTTCTTTTCAGGTGAAAGCCGGCTCCCGGACGGCGATTATTGGGCCAACCGCAGCGGGTAAAAGCCAGTTGCTTTATTTGCTCACCGGCCTGATCAAGCCGAATGAGGGCGAGGTTCTTTTTGATGACATCAACATTGAGCAGTATTACAAAGCGAAATATCACACCCAAATTGGTTTTGTTTTTCAGGATAGTGTCATGTTCAACCTGAGTTTGCGTGAAAACATTGCTTTTAGTGATACCGTGACTGACGAGTCGTTGCAAAAAGCCATTGAAACTGCCGAGTTGAAAGGCTTTATTGATTCACTGCCGGAAAAATTAAATACAATGGTTGCCGAACGCGGTACCAGTCTTTCAGGTGGACAAAAACAGCGCATCATGCTGGCCCGCGCACTGGCGTTGAATCCTAAGGTTTTGTTGCTGGATGATTTCACGGCGCGTGTGGACAAACAGACCGAAGAACGGATTTTGGCCAACGTGCATAAAAATTATCCCGATCTGACCCTGATTTCAGTCACCCAGAAAATAGCGCCTGTGAGCGATTTCGATCAGATCATTTTGTTGATGGAAGGCGAGCTAGTTGCTACAGGCAAACACAAAGAGTTATTAAAGACTTGTCCGGAATACATCCAGATTTATAATTCACAGCGAAGCACCAGTCATTATGAACTACAATCTTAATATAGAAGAGGAAGTTAAAAAGAAGAAGCACCGGGACAAACAGGAGAAGAAATCGACTTGGGGCTCGTTAAAGACACTGGTTGCTCACATGGTGGAGGAAAAGCGTATCCTGGCGGTCGCGTTTATCGCCATGTTGATCACTGCGGTGCTAAATTTGCTCGGGCCAATCATCATCGGGCACACGGTTGATAATTATGTTGTGCCCAAAAAATATCATGGTGTCCTAATTTTTAGTGGGATTTTGCTGGTGATGTATGTCATTGCACTTTTTGCCGGCTACGTTCAAACCAAATTAATGGGAACGGTAGGGCAGCGCATGCTTTTTAACTTGCGAAATGGGGTGTTCAATAAATTGCAGTCATTGCCGGTTGACTTTTTCAACCAAAATAAAACAGGTGATCTCATTTCGAGGATCAACAACGATACGGACAAAATTAACCAGTTTTTTTCTCAATCGCTGATGCAGTTCATCCGCTCCATCCTGATTATGATTGGGGCGGGAATTTTTCTGTTGTCCATCAATTTTGAATTGGGAGTGGCAGCGTTGGCTCCGGCATTGGTGATCTGGATTTTTACGAAATCATCATCATCCTGGGTGAAAAAGCGCAATGCAGCCAGCCTGAAAAGTGAAGGGCTCCTGAGCTCGGAAGTGCAGGAAAGCCTGAATAATTTTAAAGTGATTGTAGCGTTTGACCGGCGTGATTATTTCCGGGAACATTTTAACCTGGCCAATCAGGACAATTACGATAAAGCAACCCGTGCAGGTGTGGCCAACACCTTGTACATGCCGGTGTACACCTTCTTTTCCAATATTGGACAGTTGGTGGTGCTCACCTTTGGTATTTTCCTGATCGCCACCGGTCATTTTACCATTGGTTTGCTGATTAGCTTCCTGGCGTACATTACCAGTTTTTACAATCCACTACGTCAATTAGCTTCGTTGTGGGCAAACTTTCAGGTAGCGCTTGCCGCCTGGGATCGCATCTTGCGGATATTGAATATGGAAAATGATATGCCACAGGTTGAAGCTGAAAAATCAGGGGACGAAGCATCGCTGCTCACATTTCAGGATGTCTCATTCTCATATCCAAATGGAAAGGAAGTACTGCACCACATCAACTTCAATTTGAAGCTGGGAAAAACTTACGCTTTTGTTGGACCAACCGGCGGTGGGAAAACAACCACCGCATCGCTGATCGCCCGCTTGTATGACCCGACAAAAGGAAAAGTACTGCTCAATGGTCGCGATATTCGAAGTTATTCAGCCGAAGAGCGAGTGAAGAAAATCGGTTTCATTCTGCAAGATCCACTTTTATTTAGCGGCACCATTCGTGACAACATTCTGTATGGTAATGAAGAGTACCAAAATTTGAAGAATGGCGAGCTCAAGAAGGTGTTTCAGGAAGCTGGCCTTGAACGTTTGGTGGAACGTTTTGACAATGGTTTGGAAACAAAAGTGGATGTGGCAGGTGATGGAATCAGCCTTGGACAAAAGCAGCTTATCGCCTTTATGCGCGCTGTGTTACGAAAGCCTGATTTGTTGATTCTTGATGAAGCTACTGCTAACATTGACACCGTGACGGAACAACTGCTTGAAGAAATTCTGCAAAAACTACCAGAGCGAACAACCAAGGTAATCATTGCACACCGACTGAACACCATTGAAAATGCAGACGTCATTTATTTTGTCAACACCGGGGAAGTTACTCGTGCCGGCTCGCTCGACGAAGCGGTTGACATGCTGATGCACGGAAAGATGGAAAATTAATATCGACATTGATAATTATACAAAAGCGTCATTACGAGGAGGTATGAGTAAGCAATCTATCGTCAGATTGCTTCGCTTCGCTCGCGATGACGCTTTTGTTTTTGGTTCCAGCGAAACTTATTCAGTCGTTATTTTGTCACTAACATTTTGACGGTTCGTGTTAGGTTGTCGCTTTGTAAGCGTGAAAAATAATAGCCGGCATTTACTTCTATGCCAAACTCATTTTGGCCGTTCCAAACCACTTGGTAGGCACCAACGGGTTTGTATGAATTGACTAATGTTCGGATTTTTCGACCAGACAGATCGTAAACCGACAAATTGATTTTTCCTGCTCGCGCAACCTGGTAGTTAATCTGTGTTTCAGTCCTGAATGGATTGGGTTGGTTTTGTTCCAACGTTAAGCTGGATCCCTGTGCTTTGTCTGCAAAAACTCCAGTGCTGCTGTTTTTAAGTATCGACCAATTGACGTCTCCGGTAACTGAGCCGGAGGTGACTGTTGTGTCGGAGCTGGTCACCGAAACAAACTGGCCTGATTTCGTGATAAAAAGAAAGTCAACAGTTGGTATTTTTGTAGTAGGCAAGCCAGGAAATGCTGAGCTATAAAGTACGTGTACCTGTCGAATTCGTAAGGCATCTGTAGTACTTCCATCTGGCATTTTAACTGTTCCATAACCATCGACTTCATTTCGCATTTCGATCTTATTTCTGGAATAAACCATCATGTTTCCCATCATGTCAGTCGACATCATCATGGAATCAGTTGAGCTCCACATCAATCCGTTTGTCACCGGGAATTGGATCGATACCACTGGAGGACTATAATTGGTGATCAGATTGGCGGACTGGTTGGATGAACTTACCACTGTTCCGTTTCCATACCGCTCCATTTTTCCAGAGCCAATTTTCTTATACGAATAAAATTCATAGGTCGTATCGCCATAGGTTGTTTTGAAGTACTGGCAATAATTGGCGTCGCTAAACTCACTGGCAAATGGCGTTCCTGAAGGATCAACGTTTGTTAAAGTGGCGATAGAATCGGCATTCAACATACTAAAATCCCACGCGTTTCCTCCTCCCGGAGAGCCAATATCAACGGTGGCTGACTCAGCAGTTGAGGACACAAACGTATTCGAGGTAGAATAAAAGTCAGCGACATCAGATTCAGTGATCGTGATTTGTGCCAATGCCGACGAGGCAGAAATGACACTGATAAATAAAAAAATAAAAGTAAATTTTCTCATGAGCTTTCCTCCATGTTTAATCGTGAATAATTGAAATTTCAATTCTTTTAATTAAAAAGTTAGAAACCATACGGGGCTTGTGATTTGGGGTTTCGTAATAAAATGAGAAGCCGATTATGTTTCAACTTCTCGACAGAGTTTTAAAAATCAATGCCTGTTGAACATCGAATTTTGCTGACTTACATATGCTACAACAAAATGAAAACCAGATTGTTTTTTTTGTCTTATGATGAAAGAGAATTATTTTATTTTATTGAAATTCAGCTATTTGAATGAGCTGGCTCTTGTTTTAAAGTTCGTGGATATTTTTAATCCTGATAACAATTGAAAAAAGACACGCAACCATTTTTTGTCTCCTTCATCTCACTAACAAACAACCTGAAAATTCACCATTATGAAAAAAGCCATTTTCCTGCTCGCTTTGTTATTTCCCTTGATTAGTTGTTACGCCCAGAAACATAAAAAGGAGACCATCTATCTGAAAAATGGATCTGTTCTCAAAGGCCGAAGTGTCCGGATTGATGACGATCGGATGGTCGTTCGGTCTGGGCGAAATATCTGGGTGTTGAACGACTCACAGATTGATACCGTCGCTCCAAAGTCTTTGTCAAAGTCCTTGGTTTTTACGAGTCCTGTTTACTTTCTGAAAACAACAGTTGGTGTGTTAGCCGGAAGTTCAATCAACGAGCAAAAGACACCTTTTTCATTTGATGCATCATTCAACTATCGGTTGTCGCCCCAATTTTATACCGGACTTGGTTTGGGCGTAGATCTGTTTGAGGAATCCTATCTGCCTGTGTTTTTGAAAGCGGAATATCGTTTGCGCGATACCCGGTTTTCTCCGTTTGCTAGCGTTAAAGGTGGGTACATGATTCCACTGGATCAGAAGATCAGAACGCAGACTTATTATGACATAGCCCCTTATATCTCTTATTGGCCACAAAATTACCAGGAAACGCTTGATAATAAAGGAGGAGTCATGTTCAATCCAGAATTCGGTTTTGTCAACTTTTTCAGTAATAACATGGGAATGTCGCTCGCTTTTGGCTATCGTTTTCACCAGTCTAATTTTGAAGGCGAAAAACATTACAAGTTGGAGAAAAACTACAACCGATTATCGATTCGTTTAGGAATCCTGTTCAACTAAAACCCGATCACCATGAAAAATCAAATTCTTTATTCCAGCTTGCTGTTGATGGCCGTATTTTTTTCTGGCTGTCGCGATAAACTTTATGAAACTTTTGAGGCCAATACGCCTGTTTACATGAGCTACGACGAGCTTCGTTCGGCTGTGAAAGAAGAAAATTCACGAGCCATTGAAAAGCCCGGCAAAATCTACTTCAAGGATAATTTCTTGTTTATTAATGAATTGATGAAAGGCGTGCACGTCATTGATGTCAGTGATCCGTCAAATCCCAAGAATGTGGGGTTTATCGACATTCCTGGTAACGTGGATATCGCGATCAAAGGCAATATTCTGTATGCCGACAGCTACGTGGATTTGGTGGCTATTGATGTGTCCGACCTGAACAATATTGATGAAGTTGGACGCGTGGAAGATATCTTCCCGTACACGGTGCCGGAATATGATACGGATTACCGGCTGGCTGAAGTGGATCAGGACAAGGGGGTTGTGTTGGACTGGAAAATCAAGGAAACGAAGCAGGAAGTTGAGCAATATTATTACCCGATCTATTATGCGAAAAGCTATGCTGAAAATTTAGCGATGGATGGTGCTTATTTCTCAACCAGTTCATCGGGTGTCGGCGGTGGAGGTGGTACAACATTCGGCGTTGGTGGTTCCATGGCACGCTTTGGTTTGTACAAAGACTTTCTCTATACGATCGATCAAAGTAAGTTGTACACCTTCAAAATTAATGACCTCGAGAACCCAGAGAAAGTCAATAAGCAAAATATTGGGTGGAACGTGGAAACCATGTTCATATACAACGATCACCTGTTTTTTGGCACTACCAGCGGTATGTTGGTTTACAGTTTAGAGATTGAACAGAATCCGGCCTTCATCAATCAATATTCACACATTACCAGTTGCGACCCCGTTGTGGTGCAAAATGATTTGGCCTTTGTGACCTTGCACGATGGCAATTCCTGTGGGCGCTCGGTTAACCGACTGGATATCCTGAAACTGGGTGAAAATTACGGAACCCTGAGTTTGCTGAAAAGTTACCCGATGGCCAATCCACATGGTTTGGGAATTGATGGCGACCTGCTTTTTATTTGTGATGGTGATGCCGGTCTGAAAATTTACGATGCATCTGATCCGATGCAGATTTCATCTCACCAGATAGCTGAGTTTCCCAACATTAATACCTACGATGTGATTCCGGTGAACAACTACTTATTCATGATTGGCAACGACGGATTTTACCTATACGATTACAACGATATTCAACACATTACTTTGCTTTCTCAAATTCCCATTTCTGAAGCGGGTAATTAATTCAGTTAATTCAATTTTTTAATCCGGCTCAATTATGGGCCGGATTTTTTTGGGTGTCGCGATTTCCATGTCGCGATAAAAGAACGCATGGGTGATTTCCAGTTTGCCGGCAAACGATTCGCGTTATTCGCGGCGAATCGGAGTTCGCCGCACCCGGGGGCGTTATGCTGGCTATCCAGAACACGGGGGATAGATTATGCAATTGCTGTTTTTCTATGGATTGCCATTGGAAATAAGTTTTAGCTGTATAAGCCTTGTTTTTTTGATTTCACCTTAGTGGATCATTGTCCCATACATTCCCTCGTTAACCGAATTAAAATCAGTTCAAAGAGCCGGGTGTCGCGATTTCCATGTCGCGATAAAAGAACGCATGGGTGATTTCCAGTTTGCCGGCAAACGATTCGCGTTATTCGCGGCGAATCGGAGTTCGCTGCACCCGGGTGTTTCGTCCCGATTGAATTCGGGATCGACCGGAACAA
>DATFMO010000455.1:0-2768 GCA_035266925.1 Sunxiuqinia sp.
ATGTCCCGGATAACCATTGCTCAACACCCCGGCGGTAACAAAAGGAAGTTTGGTGGCTTCGTCTTTCAATGCGTTCTGTTTCTTAAATAAAAAAGGAAGTTCTATTCGAACAAGATGGTCTTCGTTGAATCCCAAATCGTAATGTTTCACAAATTGAAGTTGTTTAAATATTAGCAAGACAACTGCAATGAGGGCAATGGAAACCGTAAGCTGGAAAGTCAACATTGCTTGTTTACCGAGTTGTTTCCCGTTTCGTTTCTTCGTTTTTGAAAGGAAATCGATTACATTAAAATTCGACAATATATATATGGGTGCCAAACTGTTCAATACAATGATGCCTATCACTGTCGCCGCAAAAACGGGCACAAGCTGGTGAAGATTTACATCCGAAATGTGAATCTCCCGCCCGAACAGGGCGCCTGTAGAAGGCAACAACAAAAAAGCCATTGTTGCCGAAATAAGCAGTGCAATGATAACTCCGAAAGATACTTCAATGAACGAATCAACAAGAAGATGCAATTTCCCGGCACCGTTGGTTTTGTTGATCCCAATTTCCTTCATTTTTGCGTATTGCATCGAAACGGTGTAGTTGAGGTAGTTGATGCTGGAAAGAAGGATAATTAGTATCGAAATGGAAAGAAAAACCAACAGCATTTTCGGATTGCCCCGGGTATGATTATCAGTCCAGCCAAGTTTTATCGGTGAGAGGTAAATGTCGGATAAATTTTGCAACGCAAGGCTGTCCGTGTTAGCTGCGTATTGGCTGATCGTGGCATTGAGTTTCATAGCAAACTGGACCGGATTAACTCCATCTTTCAGTAAAACAAAATGTTCCGTTGGATAAATACAAACACCATTATTGCACTCTTGTGCCATCTGAAAATCTTTGTTTTCGCTATTCAAAAGTAGCTCGGCTTTGAAGCTTGAGTTTTCGGGTAAGTCTTTCATAACCGCAGTAACAGTGGCTGTGAAAAATTCTTCCTTGACGGTTTGTCCCAATGGATTGGCGTTGCCGAACAGTCGTTTAGCCAACGACTGACTAATCACAGCCGAATTATTCTGAGAGAATGGTTGATTTTCCAGGCTAGATAAAATTCTCAAAGAGAATACATCAAAAAAGGCATTATTTGTTTCAACAACGTATTTTACACGGGTGTAGTTTTTGTTTTCAGGGTTTTTAAGCGTGGTGGGGAAATAGGAAAATCCGAGCGGACAGGCTTTCTCGATGTCCGGGTAATTTTCAGTGAGTGCTGCATTCAATTTATAATCAAGCCCAGACTTATTTTCTTTGGCATCAAACAACCGAAAAATATGTTTATAATGTGCAAAATGCTTATCTACATTGTGTTCGGCATTGTAAAAAAGGGCTATGAGGATACAAGCAGTAAAACCAATGGAAAAACCACCAATGATTAATGCTGAATACAATTTGTTCTTCAGCAAATTCCGAAAAGCCAGTTTTATTTTGAATCCAATCATCGTTAATTCCTTTTACTTATTTTATTCGTACCTCAACTCAACTGGGTTTCTCGTTGCCGCCTTCCAGCTCCATGGTCTCTGCCCCATGCCCCACAGCTACTACAACAACATTTCTCCCAGCTGCTTTTTCACTTCTTCGGTGATGATTTGGCCATCGAACAGGTTGACCACCCGGTGCGCAAATTCAGAGTCATGCAGTGAGTGAGTTACCATCACGATGGTGGTTCCTTCACGATTGAGTTCAGTGAGCAGGTTCATGACTTCCAATCCGTTTTTGGAGTCGAGGTTACCGGTGGGCTCATCCGCGAGGATTAGCTTGGGGTTGGCCACCACAGCCCGGGCAATGGCCACGCGTTGTTGCTGACCACCTGACAATTGCTGTGGAAAGTGTTTGCGGCGATGGCTGATTTTCATGCGCTCCAGCACTTTTTCGACCATCTCTTTGCGCTCACGGGCTTTCAGTTTCAAGTAGATCAATGGGAGTTCAACGTTTTCATACACGTTCAACTCATCAATCAAATTGAAGCTTTGAAACACAAACCCAATGTTTCCTTTTCGAAGTTGGGTGCGGTTTCGCTCTTTCAGCTGCCCCACTTCTTTTCCATCAAAAAAATACTGTCCATCGGTCGGATTGTCCAACAATCCAACAATGTTGAGCAAGGTGGATTTGCCACAGCCCGACGGCCCCATAATGGCCACAAACTCGCCTTTTTTGACATGCAGACTGACATGATCCAACGCACTGGTTTCAATTTCTTCCGTGCGGAATACTTTGCTTAGATTTTCTGTTTTTATCATAGTTGTAAAGTTGCAGAGAGCATGGGGCAGAGGGCATGGAGAGCTCTTTGTCCCGTGTTTCTAATTAATTTTTAAGATTGTCTTTCTGAAATTGATTATTTTTTTTGCTTAATATTTCAAAATCGGTTAATAGCTGATTCAACTTTTTTTCATCTATAAATTTTCGCCTGTAGGCTACAAACGAGATGTTGGCTGTCTCCAAAACTGACTGCCGGGCAATGGTTAAAAAGGTAGTAAAGTCTTTTGAAGAGAATGACCCTGAACCTTCTGCTATATTATTTGAAATGCTGAGTGAGGCTGCTCTCAGTTGTTCTGCTACCCGATAACTTTTCGCATATCCCATTGCATCAGCCAAGTCAAAAAGCGGATCGTTCAGGGCAATTGCTTCTTTCCAAATATCCAAATCCATAAATCTAATTTGTGCCATAACATAAGTTTTAAGAGTTTCATTCAATTTATGAATTCTCAATTATTTCACCATGCGCTTTTAT
>DATFMO010000456.1:0-4322 GCA_035266925.1 Sunxiuqinia sp.
ATTGAACTGCACAATTCAAGCATAGAAGTATTCAGCCAATTGGGGAAAGGCACGACTTTTGTTTTTGATCTACCAGTTGCTTCGATCAACTAATACTTGATGAAACATTGAACGATTCGTGATAATGTTGTGACATCTTTCAGTTTTCTTTGAGATTGGATCGCATTTTAAAAAATGAAGACCAATTATTAATAACTGAAAGAAGAAAGGAGAGAGAATGAAACGAATAATGTATTTGATGCTGTTTTCCCTCATAACAATTGCAGGATGCGCCCAAACGGGCCAGCAGCCAATGAACAAATCTGACAAATCTCGCTACTACCGACCACTGACAGCCAAAGAAAAACACGTTATTATTCACAAAGGAACGGAAGCGCCGTTTTCCGGTAAATATGACAATTTCAGGAAGGATGGTGTGTATGTTTGTAAACGCTGTGGAGCCGAATTGTATCGTTCGACGGATAAGTTTGATGCCGGCTGTGGTTGGCCAAGTTTCGACGATGCCATCCCGGGTGCAGTGACTCGTCGCCCGGATCCGGATGGTATGCGGACCGAAATTATCTGTAGCAATTGCGGTGCTCACTTGGGACATGTCTTTTTAAACGAAGGATTTACGTCCAAAAACACACGCTATTGTGTGAACTCAACCAGCATGGTTTTTATCCCGGCTCATCCTCCAAAGCATGCAACTAGCGATACAGCCATTTTTGCCGGAGGATGTTTCTGGGGTGTTGAATATTACATGGAAAAGGCGCCAGGCGTGATCTCTGTTGTTGATGGTTACATTGGTGGTCACATCAATAACCCAACTTACGAAGAAGTTTGCAGCCATACGACCGGTTTTGCTGAAGCTGTCGAGATTGCCTTCGATCCACAAAAAACGACTTATGAGAAACTGGCCCGCCTGTTTTTCCAGATACACGATCCAACGCAGGTCAACCGCCAGGGACCGGATATTGGCGATAATTACCGTTCGGAAGTTTTTTATCGGAATGAAGATCAGAAAAAAACGGCCGAAAAACTGATTCAAATTTTAGAAGACAAAGGTTATAAAGTGGCAACTAAAGTTAGGCCGGCAACAAAATTCTGGAAAGCGGAAGCTTATCACCAGGACCACTACGATAAACATGGTGGAACACCTTATTGCCATAAGTTTGTGAAACGATTTTAATAAGTCGAAATAATGGCTTCCAGCTGAAAAATGGTCCTGAATGTTTGTGAAGCTTAATTATTTCAATGTGAGATCCTTGAATGTCCTATTCGGGGATCTCTTTTTTTATAAAAAGTTGAATTCTTTGTGACGCTGCTGTGATACTTTTCTAAGACCTTAGTACTAAATTAATTTTTAAAATTTATTGCTATGAAAGTATTACGGTTATTCATGATTACAGCACTGGTAGCTGCCTTATTTACCCAGTGCAAAAAAGACAATCTGACAGAAGGGTCAGACAACATGCTCAAAAAAGCTGAGATGGCTAATGCCATTCCCGGTATGTCCTACACGCTGACAGTTGAAAATGTATCGACTCCTTACCTATTCTTCGAATCAGGGGTTGCTGCTATTCCCTCAGGAGCAAGTGAGGCAGGTCCTGCACTTCCCGGCCATTCCTTTCAATTTTCATTTCATGCAGGCCCAAGCCATAAATTATCTTTTGCGACCATGTATGGTTTTTCCAATGATGGATTTTATGCCCCTGACACAACAGGAATCAGCCTTTATGATGGAAGTGGTATGCCTCTAACAGGCGATGTTACATCCCAAATCATGCTTTGGGATGCTGGTACGCAAGGCAACCAAATGCCGGGTATGGATAATCCGCATGACGGTGGTGCAACAGAGGATCCCGTTCAACTAATGTCTGCTGTAGGAGACGGGTATGATTATGGGATGGTTGATACCAACCTAAAGGTGACTCTTGCCTATGACGGCGATCACATGTTTACGGTTACTGTTGACAACCTGGCTGGAAGTACAACGGCTATTTCTCCCGTGGTTTGGGTGGTTCATACAGCTACAAAGCCACTTTTTGCAACCGGAATGAAAGATTATGGTGACGGACTGCAAAAGGTTGCCGAGATGGGAGATGCAACTGATTTGGGGCATTACTTATGGAAAAACAGCGGTTATGTGTCACCAATTGCACCTGTTCTTTGGGTAATAAACAAAAAGAAAGAAATGCCAATATTTACTGAAGGCACGTCCGACAGAGGTATGGGATTGGAAAAACTTGCTGAAACAGGCGATCCATCCGATTTGTATGCATCGTTGATGGATGACTACAATACGGGCGTTTATGCCGTTCCTGATGGTGAAATGGATGGTGGTCCAATATTCCCTGGTCAGAAATATACCATTTCATTTAACGCCGTTCCCGGCCATTATTTGAGCATTGCCAGTATGTTGGGTAATTCGAATGACGAATTTTTTGCATTTGACGACGGAGGTATCAAGCTTCCGCTTGACAATGGAGTAATGGATATTACAGATCAAGTCATGCTTTGGGATGCCGGAACCGAACCTAATGAATACCCGGGCACGAAAACGGACAATGAAGATGTTGAAGGCGGTAATGTTCGGATGTTGAATGATGGCTACCCATGGCCGGATGCCTCAAAAGTGATCAAAGTGACCATCCAGAGAAACATACACTAAGCAAGAAAAATAGGTTTTTAAAAGACCTAAAAGTGGAGATAGAAGCATGTTGATACGTGCAGATTTGAGCAGAAAAAAGCCACTTGCCAATCAAACGGCAGGTGGCTTTTGCATGTTGGAAGAGTTTATTGACCGGATGACTTAAAGTCATTCGATGAGAATTAGTACACCTGGAAAAAATGTGTTATTCCAGATATGTTACCGCCAATGTTGAAAAAGAATGGAAAGAGTCTATTTTGGTAAGCAAATTTTTAGCTATTTATATAATGAGACTGAAACTATTTACAATAAGTTTCTTTCTGACATTTATGCAAAAAAAGAAAATTTCCTTTTCTGTTTGGGGCAGATGCTAATTTAAACGGAAAATATAACTGGAATTTGAAAAAACTGAAATAAAAGAAGGAAAATAGACCCGAAGATTTTGGGATTTTGGAGATTTTACTTTGCTATTAGAAATAAATGGAGGAATAGGAAAGCTTTGTTAATAACTTTAAAGAATTAAAAATGAAAATGCTGACGGCACCAAAGTGCGTATTGCAGAGCTGGGTTGGGGGCACGCCACCACGGATTCTTCCATCGCAATAAACACCAACCTTTGACAACAACTGTAAAGGAGTCATAACAACGAAGTCGCTATCTCCATAATAGATACGAGCAGAAAAACCTTATGTCATTTTATCTTGAAATAGTCGAGTTGGTGGAGCTTGATTAAAACTTTTGTTTTGGTTAAATTACAATCAGAATAATTCGGGTGGTTTTTACAAGCTAATAAGTCGCTATTTCCTTTTAAAAAATTCATATGAAAAGAATTCAATTTTCACTTCTTGTTGCAATCTTGTTGTTGCTTTCGGGATCTCTCCCTGCTAAAACTAAAAATACAGAATCAAAACCGGACTCGTTGAAAAACCTGTCATTAAGCGGACTCTCTTTCAGAAGTATCGGACCGGCAATAACAGGAGGTCGGGTGGTAGCCCTCGCTGTAAATCCGTTCGATCACAGCGAATATTTTGTGGGATCCGGTCATGGCTCATTGTGGAAAACGACCAATAATGGCATCACATTCACCCCGGTTTTTGACCATGAGAAGTCGTACGCAATCGGAGCTGTATCAATTGATCCGACCAATCCCAATGTGGTGTGGGTTGGTACCGGCGAAAATAACAATCAGAATAATGTGATATACGGCGATGGAGTTTATAAAAGCGAAGACGGCGGACAAAGCTGGAAAAACATGGGGCTTGAAAATTCCTGTCACATTGGAGGAATTGTTGTTGACCCGAAAGACCCAAATACCGTCTATGTTGCTGCTTACGGTTCGTTGAGAAAAGCAAATGATGAACGGGGAATATTCAAAACGACGGATGGTGGAAAAACCTGGGAAAAGGTTTTGTTTGTCAGTAAATACACCGGCTGTTTTGAAATTCATATGGATCCCAGGTTCAACAATGTGTTGTATGCAGTGGCGCACCAGCGAATGCGAAAACTATTTACCGGGGTCTCCGGTGGGCCGGAAAGTGGAATATACAGAAGTACTGACAGCGGGGAAACCTGGACTAAAATGACTCAGGGACTTCCAACGGAGGATGTTGGAAGAATCGGGATCGCAATCTCTCCGGTAAATCCGGATGTCTTGTTTGCAATTGTTGAAGCCAAAAAGGATGGAGGCGTT
>DATFMO010000457.1:0-4025 GCA_035266925.1 Sunxiuqinia sp.
TTCGCTCCCTTCAGGGCTTGGGGCAAACGAATTGATTTTCAATACTTCATTCTGCTTTTAGGTATGCATGCGGATACGCATTATTTAGAAAATGTTACTGGTACGACTGAATGTGCGAAATCATACGATTATGAAAATAAGTTTCTCAATCCATTACCAAACCGTTCCCGGTCAACAAATCTACATCTCTGGTTCTTCTTTTTTAGGAGAATGGCAAGTTCAAAAAGCCATTCCCATGACCTATTCAGCAGGCGGAACCTGGAAAACTTCATTCGATATTGAATCACCCAATGGCAGATTGGAATACAACTATTTATTGAAAAGTGAACAGGGTGGTGAAATTTGGGAATGGGGAAAAAATCACTCGCTTGATTTTGATAGCTTACACTCAAAAGATGTAGTCGTTCAGGATTTATGGCGAAATCCCCCGGCGGAAGAGAAGGCGCTTTATACTTCAGCCTTTGTGGATGTGATTATGAAGCCACGGGAGAACCGGGCGCCAGTCAGGCGAATACAAGCAAAAAAAGGCTTTCAATTTTCAATTGAAGTACCCCGCATCGGGCCCATTTACAAAGTTTGCGTGTTAGGCAACCAGGGTGTGTTGGGCAATTGGAACACCCAACATCCGTTTTTGCTCGAATGTGGCGATGATTTCCCCAAATGGTCAGGACAATTGGATGCCGTAAACCTCGATTTCCCAATTGATTACAAATATGGAATCTGGGATCTCTACAAAGAGGAAGTGGTGACGATTGAAGACGGTGTTAATCGAAGGATTGAACAGGCGCCGGAAGACAACACGTTGTTCATTAAAAATGATGAGCCTTTCCGCTTTCCGTTGGGATTGTGGAAAGGAGCCGGTGTGAGTGTTCCCGTTTTTTCCTTGCGCAGTGAAAACAGTTTTGGCGTTGGCGAATTCAATGACCTGCTTGACTTTATCGACTGGGCCAAATCAGTCGGAATGAAAATGGTGCAAGTACTGCCGGTCAACGAAACCATTGCTTCACACAACTGGCTCGACTCCTACCCTTACAAAGCCATTTCAGTGATGGCTCTGCATCCAATTTATATGAATTTGGACAAGCTGGGACGCGTGAATGATGAACAGGTAATGGGTGAATTTGCCGCTCAACAAAAGGAGCTCAACAAAACGGACCACGTTGATTACCCGGAGGTACTTCGCATGAAATCACGTTATTACAAATTGATGTATGACCAGGAAGGCCAGCAACTTTTTCAAACGGATGAGTACAAACAATTTTTTGAAGCGAACAAGGAATGGCTCGTTCCTTACGCTGCTTTCGTGTATCTGCGTGATAAAATGAAATCGCCAGATTTCCGCGAATGGTCTGCATTTAGCCAATACAACCAGCAGGAAATTGAACAACTTTCATCACCCGATTCAGAAGCATGGGATGATATTGCGGTCCATTACTACATTCAATATCACCTGGACAAGCAGCTGAAAGAAGTAGCCAGCTATGCCCGAGAAAATGGAATCATTCTGAAAGGTGACATTCCCATCGGCATCAGTCCAAACAGTGTGGAAGCCTGGACAGAGCCGCATCTGTTCAACCTGGGTGCACAGGCCGGTGCGCCGCCAGACGACTTTGCGGTAAAAGGCCAAAACTGGGGATTTCCAACTTACAACTGGGAGGTCATGGCCAAAGGCAACTATTCATGGTGGATCAGGCGAATGCAGAAAATGGCCGATCATTTTAACACCTATCGCATTGATCACATCCTTGGCTTTTTCCGGATCTGGGAAGTGCCGGAAGAAGCTGTGGAAGCATTACAGGGACATTTCAACCCGGCGCTGCCTTTTTCGGCACAAGAAATTGAACAGTACGGCATTGGATTCGACTACAATCGCATGGCCCAGCCGTACATTCGCCATCATTTGCTCCATCCAATTTTTGGTGATTCAACCGACAAAGTGATCCAACAATTTCTGGATGATCAGGGACATGGCGTATTCGCTTTGAAAGAAGCATTTAACACCCAGCAAAAAATCAATCAATACTTTTTAAACGGCCTGGAAGAAGAAGAGCTTGATGATCACCATCGAAAAATCCGCGACGGATTATTTGACCTGGTAGCTAACGTTTTGTTTGTTAGCACCGGACACGACCAGTGGCACCCACGTATTTCTTTGCAAAAAACCAGCTCATTTGCTGAATTGGACGAACACACCAAACAGCGATTGGAAGGACTTTACAACCATTATTTTTATCAACGGCACGAAGATTTCTGGTACCAGAAAGGCATGGAGAAGTTGCCCACCATAGTTTCGGTGGCCAACATGCTGGTGTGCGGCGAGGACCTGGGTATGATCCCGGATTGTGTGCCCAAAGCCATGTCAGAGCTTGGCCTGTTGAGTCTGGAGATCCAGCGAATGCCGAAAGATCCCAGCGTGCAATTCGCTCATCCGGCTGATGCTCCCTATTTGTCGGTTTGCACCACCTCAACGCACGACATGTCAACCATTCGTGGCTGGTGGGAAGAAGACCGGGAAAAGACGCAGCTCTTTTTCAACCGGGAACTGGGGAATCCCGGGCAGGCTCCCTATTATGCCGAGCCATGGGTTTGCCAGCAGATCATCAGCCAACACTTGTATTCGCCAGCCATGTGGATCACCTTCCCCATCCAGGATCTCATTGCCATTGATGGGCAAATACGGTGGGATGAAACGCAAGAGGAACAAATAAATTTCCCGGCTAATGTTCGTCACAAATGGCGTTTCCGCATGCCGCAAAGCATCCAGAATTTGAAAGACGCCAAAGCATTCAACGAACTTTTGAGCACGCTAATCAGCGAGTCCGGGCGCAATTCGGATTACTAATGACTTCGGCGAAGTCGCAGCGGCCAGTCAAAGTGTTCAGTGTCAGGAGACGACGCGCTAAGCGGTTCAATCCGCTAAGCGCATAGCCCAAAAAATCACCACCATTAAAAAAACGAAACCATTTAGATATCAATTTTGTACGATGATTTTGAAAATGAATATGTTGAAATACTGCAACAAAAACCCTAATTTCCGAAATAACCTTAATAGCTTTGGGTTACCCATCAAACGAGGCACTGCAGGTTACGACGCGCTATGTGCATAGACCTCATTAAGAGTTGGGAGTTGGAAGACAGAAGCGGGAAAAAGTCGCAGTTGCCAGTCACAGTCTGCAGTATTGTGGAAAGAAGTACTGTGCGAGTAAAACCGCTAGATGCATAAAACAAATAGGAGATTCGAAAAATGATGGAACAACTACTGAAGAAAATAGCGCATTGCCGTGTTTGTGAAGCCTATTTACCACTTGGTCCGCGACCGGTAATCACAGCGAGCGCCACCAGTAAAATTGTGATTGTGGGACAAGCTCCCGGCCTGGCCGTCCACAAAAGTGGCATCCCCTGGGATGACAAAAGCGGCGACAACCTACGAAACTGGATGCAGGTGGACAAATCTACATTTTACGATCCCAATCAGATTGCCCTGATTCCAATGGCCTTTTGCTACCCCGGACGGGGCAAATCAGGCGATTTGCCACCCAGAAAAGAGTGTGCCCCACTTTGGCATCATCAGCTTTTTGAGCATATGCCCGACATAAAACTGATTTTGCTGGTTGGAAAATACGCGCAGGAATTTTACCTGGGCAACAGGGCCAAATCCACACTCACCGAAACCGTCCGATCTTTTGAAGATTACTTCCCAAAATACTTTGTCTTGCCGCACCCGTCGCCACGCAACAACATTTGGCAAGCCAAAAACGACTGGTTTAAGCTACATGTCATCCCCAAACTTCAACATGAAATACGAAAGGTGCTAGCGTAAAAAAGGAATTCTTTTCAAATTTGACTGGCTCTGGTGCAACTTTTAGCAAGCTCGTTTTGTTTAAACTTCAAACTAAAAACATTAAACATTTTAAAATGGGTTTTTATCAATTGTACAATGAACAAAAACTGAAAGCAAATTTGGATGAGGTCTGGGATTTTATTTCATCACCTGCAAACTTGCAAAAGATTACACCGGACTACAT
>DATFMO010000458.1:0-2444 GCA_035266925.1 Sunxiuqinia sp.
TTTCAACGAAGAAATTCCCTGAAGATTGGTTGAATGACTATCCGCTGGAAATCGTTTATCAGGATTCCAAAACGACCAAATTTGTAGTGGTTGGAGAAACGGAAAAGATTTTTTCAGGAAGCCATAAAGAATACCCGCCGAAAAAGCAATTGGGCAAATTGCAGAACGAAGTGGCGACGGCTGAATCCGAAATTAAGAACACGGAGGATCAGTTGAAAACCATGGCCAAGACTGGCTGGGATGTGCTTCAGAATCGAATGAGACACATTCAGGTTCGCCTCGATTGGCTCCGGGTAAGTCACAATCCGGTTGCTGAAGTTGGCGAAGGAACCATCCAGGTTTTGGAAGGGTGGGTGCCCGTTTCCGATGAAGAGAAGTTGGTCAAATACCTGGAAGACAATCATATTTTGTATGAAAAAACATTGGCTGAGGCTGATGAGCGTCCACCGATCAAATTGCGAAATAACAAATTTGGACGTCTGTTTGAACCGATCTCAAAATTGTTTTCGCTTCCAGCTTATCAGGAATTGGATCTGACCATTTATTTTGCGCCATTCTTCATGCTTTTCTTTGGCTTTTGCCTTGGAGACGCTGGCTACGGCTTGGTGATGCTTATTGGAGCAACGATATTCAAGCGGTACGCCAATAAGTCGATGAAACCGTTCCTGACATTGGGACAGCTTTTCGGACTTTCAACGCTGATCATGGGAACGATCTTCGGAACCTTTTTCGGTATGGAACTGGCCAAAGTGCCGGCCATGGGAAATGTGAAAGATCTGTTTTTGGATAGCTCACAAGTCTTCAACTTGTCGTTAATGGTCGGAGCGGTACAGATTACTTACGGAATCATTCTCCGCATGAGAAATCAATTGCGACAAGAATACCCGCTACAGGCGCTGAGTTCTGCTGGTTGGTTGCTCTTGTTTGTCACCATCGGTTGGTTCAGCTATTTGTGGAAAGACAACGATTTATCAACGCTGTGGACAATTGTTGAAAAAGCCATGTATGTACTGTCAATCGGAATGATCCTATTGTTCTCAACCAATGGCCCAATTCACATGCGGGTGCTTGGCGGAATCTGGGAGATGTATGGAACAGTTACCGGAATTTTCGGCGATTTGTTGTCGTATATTCGTCTGTTTGCCTTGGGAATAGCCAGTTCTATTTTGGGATTGGTGATCAACCAAATGGCGGTGGCTTTTGGAAAAGCGCCTTATGTTGGCCCGGTGATTTTTATCCTGATCATTTTGATCGGACACACTGGAAACCTGGCCATTTCGTCCCTGGGAGCATTTGTGCACCCCATGCGTTTAACTTTTGTAGAATTTTATAAGAACGCCGGCTTTAAGGGCGGCGGTCGACCTTATATGCCATTTTCAAAATAAAAAATATTAATCATCTTCAAATTTATCATTATGGATTTAGCTTACGTTTTAGTTTATGTTGGATTAGCGCTGATGGTTCTGCTATCGGGCATTGGAAGCGCTATTGGAGTTTCAAAAGGTGGTAATGCCACCATTGGTGCCTTAAAAAAGAACGAGGAAGCTTTTGGTAGCTACATGCTGCTGAGTGCCTTGCCCGGAACACAGGGTTTATACGGTTTTGCCGGCTTTTTTGTGATGAACCTTAAACTGGCATCTTTGCAACAAGTTACCATGTTTGATGGTGCTGCATTTTTGGGTGCCGGGCTGGCTCTCGGAATGGTCGCTCTTGTTTCTGCGATCCAACAGGGAAGTATTACTGCAAACGGTATTTCTGGAATTAGCTCGGGATATGATGTTTTTGGTAAAACAATGATCCTTGCGGTATTCCCTGAGTTGTACGCGATCGTTGCGTTTGCCGTGACATTCTTGATCAGTAATTCTTTATAAGAAGAATCATTCAAATCAAAGACAAATAAAATAACAACAAAAGAAAAGGTGCAAAATTGATTTTGCATCTTTTCTTTTGTCTATGATTTTAGTAGTGACTTGATTTAATGATATTTCAGAGGCTGCTCTTCGTCTCCTCAATACAGCGGTTACACAAACAACCATCATAAGTTGCCGCAATAAAATCCTGCACCAGTTCCGGGATTTCAATGACGGCACACGGACAGTCAATGTTGCCGGTACAAGTAATCAATCGGCCACACTTGGCGCATTCGGATGGTTCGTGTTTGTTGTACATGGTGGTGAAATTAAATGCATTTGAAATTAATTGAGCAGACAAAGGTAATTCAGCAGGCGGAAGTACAAAAATCAAAAAATTACTCCCCGGGCGTCGCGATCTCCGAATAGCTATTGGATAACCGGCGAATTATCCCAATACTCGGGCCCAATATCCAAATTCCAAATTCATTTTACACGCGTTTGCACATTTTTATGAAAGCTTTCCCACTTTGCCAACAGAATCAAAACCAATAAAATGAGCCAGACGCCCCGGGTGTCGCGATTTCCATATCG
>DATFMO010000459.1:0-3536 GCA_035266925.1 Sunxiuqinia sp.
TGAACGGCATGACTGGAGAAAATGCCTATGAAATCAAATTATCCGTGTATGGGTCCACTCAACTGCGTACCATCCTTTCCCTTGGTGAAATTACTTTCAATGACCAGTCCAGTCCCAGAAGTTATTCCTTTCACGCTCCTGAAGCGGCTACTTATGCCATATTCAGCCGCAACAGTGAAAATGTGTTGGCTGCCAGCAATCTTAATATTATTCAGCAATCGCCTGATTATACTTCCCAGAACCTGGCGCAGCAATGGGTTTTTGAACCGGTCGAAGGCGCCTACACCATAACGAATAAAGCCAATGGAAAAGTGATCACCGATAACGGTACCTACTTTCTGGATCTGAGCAATCGATCCAGTGATTTGGACGGTCAGATTTTCTCGGTTGCCGAAACCGACGGTGGCTATGTTAAAATCGTTTCCTTAAAAACCGGGAAAGCAATTGATGTGGAAGGAGCGAGTACGGCCAGTGGCGCCAACATTGGCGTATGGGATTTTGGCACTTCCGGGAATGACCACCGCCAATGGGCACTTGTCAAATTAAAGGACACCCCAACATCAAGCCCTTCCCTATTGCAAAAGGATGAAATGGCCTGGCTCTCATCAGGCGCCGGCAAATTGTCGGTTCACAACCTCCCCTCAACCTGTCATTTAAACATTTATAATCTAAATGGTGTGTCGTTGGAGAAAATGAAAACTCAAAACAGTTCCTGCTCATTCTCACTTCCATCGGGTCTCTACATTGTTCATGTTGATTCAAACACCCAATCATACAGCCTAAAAGGATTTGTTTTCTAATATATTGAAAATTTCAACCCCATCACTCTATCTAACTATATTGCAGTTATAAAACTTCCAAAGAGTTGAATGTATTCATACTCCAAAAGCTCCGAATTACTAATTCTTAAGAAAATTACAAAAGAATATGGGATTTATATATCAGGGTATGATTTCGAGTATATAAACAAAAACCCATTTAAATTCGACGGGTTCTGTAGATCCATTTGTATATTCTATGTAAATCTAAATGAATCGAAGAAAACTCTACCATATACCAAATACCTTATTAGACGGGCCTTTTAGGTGGTATTGTGGGATGAAGTCAACATGTAAATATAAAGTTATTCGCATTTTCGGGGTGCTAAATATTTTAATATGGCAAAAGTATATTTTTAAGTTCTATCGAAAAAGGTTGGTTGTTTGTAGTAGTTGATCAACAACTCCTTCCCCAAAAATACATGAAGAAAAAATTGAAAAAAATTGAATTTTTATAAAAACCTGCTTTTATAAACTTCTGGTAAGATGTATTTTTAGAGAGATATTATTGCTTACTTCTAATTCCATTAATCACAACTATGGCAAAGAAAAAGAAAAAAGGCAAGGTGATACAAATGCTTAGTCCTGAGAAATATGTGCAGCAGAAAGCACGCACATTACCTATTCACGAGTGCTGGGTCAATGATACTTGGGAAGAAGATGGAATTGCCTATATTACAATCAGCCGGAAACACACCAACAATAATATTACATTGGGCAATTTTCTTGTTGACACCAAATGCCTGGGTTTGAAAGATACCTTTACCTTGTTCAATATTCCGCAGTTTGAATACCGGAAATTTCTGGAAAAGATAGAAGAAAATATGGATCTGATCAAAGTTCCCTACACCCTGGTGCACAATATTATCTTTGCTGCAATTGAGTTTGCGGAGGAATATGGGTTCAAACCCCATCCCGATTTCAGGATCACTAAATATATTTTGGAAGAAGATAATGATGACGTTGAGTTGATCGATATTGAATGCGGTGTGGATGGGAAACCTTTCTATTTGCGCGGCCCACTGGAAGATGATTTAATGGCAGGTCTGATTATTGCACAACTGGAAGAAACGGCTGGCCCGGGTAATTATGGAGTTGTGGACGGTCTCGATGAGGAATTCTTGAACGATGAAATTTTGGATGAAGATTTTCCTTTTGATGAAGAGGAAATCAGCCAAAGTGTGACTTATCAATTTAAGATACAAATCAAAAATATTACGAACCCGCCTGTTTGGCGAAGGCTTACAATACCTTCCTATTATCGCTTTTCCGATTTTCACGATGTCATCCAGATTGCTTTCGGCTGGGAAAATGCCCACCTGTTCCAATTCTCGCCCAAAGGCTATGGATCCTTCCCAGTGATTAAAGAAGCTGACGATGATGATTTTGGTGGGTATGGGGACCGTTTGGAAGCCGAAGAAACGCTTCTGTCCGACATTTTTTTCGAAGAAAAGCAAAAGTTTACCTATATCTATGATTTTGGAGATGATTGGACACATACCATTACCCTGGAGAAAATTATTCACGAAGTGGCAATGACTCCCATCTTGCTGGCCGGGAAAGGGAAATGTCCGCCCGAAGATTGCGGAGGGGCGTGGGGGTACGGAAACCTGAAAGAAATCTTATCGGATCCTGAAAACCCGGAATATGAAGAATTTTTGGAATGGCTCAATACCGATGTCCTTGATCCGGGAGAGTTTGATATTGAAGAACAACGCAAATTATTGATCGAAGTGTTTCCCGAAAAGAAAAAAGATAACTGAACCAAACCGGAAATCCAATGGCAACACCCAACCTAAAAAAGTATTTAAAAACACTCACAAAAGAAGAACTGATCAAACACATACTTGATCTCGACAAGAAATTCAAACCGGTGCAGCAGTACTACCAGGTATTTGTGAACAACGATGTTTCCGGGACAATCGGCAAGTTCAAAAAAGTAATTGAAAATGAACTTTACCCTTTGCGCGGGATGCCTAAAATGCGGCTGTCGGTAGCCCGGAAAGCGGTCACTGAAGCAAAAAAGCTGGGACTCCCGCCGGAAGCAATGGCCGATTTGATGTTGTTTTATGTGGAGACAGGGGCGCAATTTACCCGTGACTATGGCGACATCGATGAACCCTTTTACAGCAGCATGGAAAGCATGTTCCTGAAGGCACTGCAGCACATGGAATCGGAAGGGCTGTTGCCTGCTTTCAATAACCGGGCAAGGACGAATATTCTTGAAAGAACTGTCGATACGGGATGGGGCTTTCATGACACAATGGGCGACTATTATTATCAATTTTATGACGAATAAACAGCCACCATGCAACACTACATCTCCCAATTAATTGACGACATCCGTCAGGCCATTTGGAATTTAAGGCCGCCCCATGAATTATGGGAAGAGTCAAAAGCTGACCCGGACGACGAACTGGAACTGGAAGACATGTCCTTTGTTGAGCAATACATTGAGGGTGAAAAGCAACCCATTGCAGATATCACGGGAATTGCCCCTGAACAACTTCCGCCTCCTGAAAAATTAACAGCCGAACAGCAGGGCTTGCTGGCCTCCGAACTGGAGAAGTTGCTTCAATATTTTCATTTCGTGCTGGATTTCCCCGAGAAGTTTCCGCCCCACCTGCGTTACTCATTTATCCTTGACTTTTGGAACGAGGAACATGTTCCACTTTCGTTTGGCGAAAACCACATTGAGTTTTGCGACTATGAGGAGGA
>DATFMO010000460.1:0-7114 GCA_035266925.1 Sunxiuqinia sp.
ACGGTTCAAATTGAAATTACCGGTGAGTTCGACATTGACGAAACGCTGATTGAAGTAAAAAATGCGGTGGATGGAATATCATCTTTTCCAACAGCTGCCGAACGTCCAATTGTTTACAAGCAACGAACCACTTCTCCGGCCATGCGTCTGATGGTGACCGGCGATGTTGATTTGTTAACCTTGAAAGAGTATGCCCAGCAAATTGAAGAAGATTTTCTCGCTTCAGGCTACATCAGTCAAATCAGTTTGTCGGGCTATCCGGCGCTTGAAATTTCAGTGGAGGCCAAAGAAGAAGAATTACTGCGCTATGGGCTCACGTTCACCCAACTACAAAATGCCATTTCGCAAAATAACCGCGACGTGTCCGGCGGTGAACTTCGCTCCGACAACGAAGAAATGCTCATTCGGCTTCGTTCGCGTAGTGCCGATCCCAACAAAATCGGGAACATCATTTTGAAAGCTTCAACCGACGGAAGAGTGATTCGAATCCGTGATGTAGCCAAGGTCAAGAAGAAATTTTCAGATCTGACGCCAGACAAAGCACTGGAGCATGGCAAACCGGTGATCAGCATCAGCATTTCAAAATTAATTTCTGAAGACCTCGGTGACATTGATCAATACATCCGTGACTATGTTCAGGATTTCAATCAAAAAAATCATGGTGTCAAACTAGTCATCACCCGGTCGTTTCTTGAGTTACTGAAAAGCCGGCTGGACTTACTGCTAAAAAATGGTGGGCAAGGACTTTTGATGGTCGTTATTGCCCTGGCACTGATGCTCAGCATGCGACTCTCTTTCTGGGTGGCCTGGGGAATTCCGTCCTCTTTTTTGGCGATGTTCATTGTTGCCAACCTAGCCGGCATCACCATCAATATGATTTCACTATTTGGAATGATCCTCGTTATCGGAATCCTGGTTGACGATGGTATTGTGATTGGGGAGAATATTTTCCAGCATTTTGAAATGGGCAAAACACCAATCCAGGCGGCGGTGGATGGAACCGTCGAAGTTGTTCCGGCAGTTATTACCTCGGTGACAACGACGATCGTTGCTTTTTCGCCCTTATTCTTCATTACCGGCCGTATGGAGATGATGTACGAGATGGCTTTCATCGTCTGCATGAGTTTGGCCTTTTCACTATTTGAGTCATTTTTTGTGTTGCCAGCTCACTTGGGAAACGAACACGTTCTGAGTGAAAAAACCTTTCACCAAAAAGCACGGGGGCTGCGCAAATACATCGAAAAATTCTTCTCCTGGCTGCGCGATTATGCTTACGACCGCGTGTTGAAACTCATTATTGAATGGCGCTACATTGTAATTGCCGTTCCATTTGCCATGATGCTCATCACCATCGGCTTGCTTGGCGGTCAAATTATCAAAACCACCTTCTTCCCACGCATGGAGTTTGATTCCTTCAACATTAATATTGCATTTACTCCCGGTTCCGGCGAAAAACAAACCATGGCATACCTGAATCGTTTTGAACAAGCCGTGTGGGATGTGAATGAAGACCTGAAAAAAGATTATAACGATTCGACGGATATTATTGAATATTGTGTCACCAATCTAGGGTCTGGTTTTGACCGCCAGGAAAACGGAGCCCACACGGGTAACGTCTATGTTTCCCCCCGAAATTCTGAAAATACCGGTATCAGTTCCTACGAGATCATTCAGCGGGTGCGCAAAAAAATAGGGCCTGTTCCCGAAGCTGTCAAATATACGATTGGAGCACGTGGACGTTTTGGCGACCCGGTTTCCATTGGGCTGCAATCGAGCAACATTGAAGAGTTGGATCAGGCACAGAAGTACTTGATCGATCGGCTTCAGCAAATGCCACAGCTAAAAGATGTGGTGAACAACAATGCACTGGGGAAACAAGAAATTCGATTACAATTAAAACCGAAAGCTTACATGTTGGGACTGAATGAAGCCAGCGTTGCCGAACAAGTCCGACAAGGATTTTATGGTGGACAAGCACAACGACTGCAAGTTGGTCGCGACGAACTCCGTATTTGGGTTCGCTACCCACCAGAAGACCGGGAGAAAATCGGGCAGTTGGAACATATGAAAATAAAAACAGCAACTGGAGAATATCCACTGATCGAGCTCGCTGACTATCAGATGAAACGAGGCCCGGTGAATATCCAGCGCTTCAATGGCCGCCGCGAAATCCGGGTAAATGCGGACTTGGTTGATCCAGACGCTTCCGTAACAGAGATCCTCGATCAAATTCGCGCTGAGATTTTACCTGATCTGAAGTTACAATATCCCGGAATTCACGTTGAATACCAGGGACAGCAGCGGGAAAGCCAGCGTAACATGCATGACATGATGATCCTTTTCCCCTTGGCGTTTTTGGCGATCATCTTCATCCTGATGATCAATTTTAAATCCTTCGAACAACCGATAATCATCCTGGTGATGATCCCAATCGCCATTCTTGGAGCCATCTGGGGACATGGCATTCACGGCAAGCCTGTTTCCATCCTCAGTTTGTGGGGAATTGTTGCGCTTTCAGGTGTTGTGATTAATGATGCCGTCGTTTTCCTGTCTAAATTCAACCTGTTGATCGAAGAAGGTTTCAAAGTTCAGGAAGCCATTATCCAGGCAGGCAAATCGCGGTTGCGCCCGATCATTTTAACCACATTGACAACATCGGCCGGGTTGTTCCCGCTTGTCTTGGAAAAAAGCTTCCAGGCCCAGTTCCTGATTCCAATGGCTATTTCACTGGTGTATGGTGTGGCTTTCGGCACCTTGTTCATCCTGCTGTTCTTCCCAGCGCTGATCATGGTACTGAACGACATTCGCCGAACCCTGCGCCAATTGTGGCACGGACGTAAATTTGAGCCCGAAGAAGTTGAGATTGCCTACCTCAATGCACAACGCAGGTACAAAGGGAAATCTGCGAAAGAAATAAAAGCTGACAAAGATGAAAGATACTATGATAAAAAATAGCCTGCTGATTCTATTAATGCTGATGGCTTGGCCGGGTTTTGCCCAGCAAGACCTCAGCCTGACCGATGCCATACAAACAGCGCTGAAGAATAATTACGATGTTCAGATCACACGGCAGGACCAAAACATTGCCGAGATCAAAAATAATTGGGGAACGGCTGGTCGTTATCCATACATCAACCTGTCGGCTGATTCCCGCTTCAATTCAAACCAAAACGATAACGAGGATTTCACCCAAAGTCAATACATCGGTAGTGTTTCCATGAACTGGACCTTATTTGATGGTTTCTCCGTTCGCATCAATAAACAGAAGCTGGAAGAACTGGAAAAGCTTTCTAAACAAAACACGGGTATTATGCTGGAAAGTACGATCCAATCAGTGATCCTGGCCTACTACTCAGTATTGCTTGAAAAAGAAAAGATGCAGGTCTACAAGGAAGTGATGTCGCTATCAGAAGATCGCTATCAAAAAATAATGATGCAAAAAGATCTGGGAAGTGCCGTGACTTACGATGTATTGCAGGCTCAAAATGCCTACCTGGCCGATAAGTCAGCTTATCTGCTGCAGCAGGTAGCCTACAAAAATGCCATCCGCGACTTGAACTATTTGATGGCCGTTTCGGATCACCCAAACTACAAGCTGACGGATCAATTTTCAGCCATCCCGATGGACTATACATTGGATGAGTTGGAACAACAAATGGTGGCCAATAATAAAAGTTTGAAAAATCAATACATCAACCAAAATTTGTTGGAGAAAGCGGTGGCCCTGGCCAAAAGTGACTATTCACCAAGCTTGTCTTTCGCCGGAGGAATTACCGGTTCAAGGGTTGGCACCGATTATGCAACGCGAAGTTTGAGTTGGAATAACTCGGCCAATTTTTATGGCAATTTCACCCTCAGCTTTAACCTTTTTAGTGGCGGTACACGCAAGCGAGCGTTGCAAATTGCTCAAATTGACCAGGAAGTTGGGCAGGTGGAACTGGCCCAGATAAAACATGAGTTGACCAATCGACTATCCAATATTTTTGAATATTACCAGGTTCGCAAAGAGCTACTGAAAGTGGCCAAAGAAAATCTGAAAGCAGCCGAACTGAACCTGCAAATCAGCAAAGAGAAATTTGACAGCGGAGCCATCAACTCGTTCAACTACCGGGATGTGCAAAATATTTACCTGAACGCTGCTCTGCAGGAACTGGAAGCGATTTATAATTTTATCGACACACACACCACGCTGTTGCGGATGACAGGCACCATTATTCAGCAATACAATCCATAAAGTGGTTTACAGGTTTTTGATGTTTTCCCAGGTTTGTGGATTCACCGGAATGCCTAATTCAAGGTTTTCCTTTCTGGTTTTTAGAATGTTTTGGCCTGGATAGCGAATTGTTGATTTTTCATCAACCGGAGTAGCCGACAAGTAATCGTCAAGAATTTGGGTTAGCGTAGTTTCAATGGCCGGAAAATTGGGTAGTTTCTTCAGATCGATGGCGATAAACACCTGCGAAACACCGTATTCATCCGCACCATGTTTGCTGACTTCCGAAGTTGAAAGTCCCGCAGACAATATCGTGGCAAACAAATCAAGCATCAATGATAAACCGGTTCCTTTCCAATATCCAATGGGTAATGCTCGTCCGGTTTCCAATATTTCAGCGGGGTCGGTTGTCAATTCACCAGCGTCGTTGAAACCACCGGGTTGCGACAGCTGTCCCCCGGTTTTTGCCAAGTCTTCCATTTTTCCATACGAATATTGCGACATCGCCATGTCCAGCACAATCGCCTCGTCACCGCGAGGAATGGCGATTACCAACGGATTATTTCCCAACTTACTTTCCATGGCGCCCCAAGCCGGCAAGTTGCCAATCGTATTGGTCCAACCAATAAAGGCAAATCCTTTTTTGGCACATTGCCAACCGTATGTTCCACCCCGCATCCAGTGATTGGTGTTAGCCAGAGCTACCAGTCCAAAACCGTGTTTTGAAGCCAACTCCATGCTACGCTCCGAAGCAACATTGGCGTTGAAAGGCCCCGGACCAAGCTTTCCGTTCCATTGTTCAAGGTTGCCCATCGCCGCAACTTTTTCAGGTTTGGCATCAACATCGATGTAGCCTTTTTGAATGTATTCCACGAAACGCGAAAAACGATTCACTCCATGCGAATAAATACCATCCAGACTGTTTCCAGTAAAAATGTCCGCACAAGTTTCTGCTTTTTCGTCTGAAAAATTCAGTTTGATCAACACTTGATAAAATTGATTTTTCATCTCATCAAAAGGCACACGAATTAGTTGGGAAGTACGCATAGTTTTTTTTGACTTTTTATTGGGCAAATTCAACGGCTGCCCATGCATGAATTTCAGTGGTATTAATACAGGGGATGTCACAATCATCCTGATGAATCAACAATGGAATCTCCGTGCAGCCCAAAACATCCCCTCAGCACATTGCTCTTTTAATTGCCGGATGATTGTCAGGAAACGATCTTTACCTCCGGCGAAAGCTGTAAATTAATCCTGTCCTTCTCGCTTCCTTCACGAATTTAGAAAAAAAGCGACAGTTAAAACGGCTCCCAAACTTGAACGGAAGACTTAATTCCCGGAATTCTCTCCGCCAAGTCAAGGACAATCAGTCATCAAGAAAAAAACGAAAACTTATTAACACCAAAAAGGATTAGAAAAGGATTGCTAAAATCGTGAAGGGTTCTTTTCAATAAATCAGGATTTTAGCAATCCTGAAGTGGATGAAATCGATAAAATCCCTGAAAAAGCGGATTTCTTTTAGTAATTTCGATGGATATTTTCGTTGAATACACCAATTGAAATGTTATTACAAAATTTAATATTATGGGTTCTCACAAGCCAAAACGCATTGGAATTTTAACTGCCGGTGGCGATTGTCCCGGATTAAACGCAGCCATTCGTGGAGTTGGTAAAACAGCCATCGTCGATTATGGCATGGAAGTGATCGGTTTTACTGCCGGCTTCACGGGGCTGATCGAAAAAGATTACGTTGAATTGAAAGAATCTAGTCTTTCCGGTATTTTAACCTTGGGAGGAACAATCTTAGGTACTTCGCGTGAAAAACCGTACAAATTTGTCAATGAAGGTGATAGTGAAAAACCGGGACTGATTAAGCAAAACTACCAGGAATTGGGATTGGATGCTGTTGTTTGCATTGGTGGAAACGGCACCATGAAAACAGCCAACCGACTGGCCAAAGAAGGATTAAATATCATCGGGATTCCCAAAACCATTGACAATGATGTTTGGGGCACAGACGTCACATTTGGTTTTGATTCGGCGGTACAAATTGCCACCGAAGCGATTGACCGGTTGCACACCACAGCCAACTCACACCAACGCGTCATGATCATTGAAGTGATGGGACATCACGCCGGTTGGATAGCCTTGTATGCCGGGCTTGCCGGTGGTGGCGACATCATTCTGCTTCCTGAACTGGAATACAACATCAAATCGGTTTGCAAAAAAATTGAAGATCGTTACGAGAGCAAAAAGCCCTACTCTATTGTGGTCGTTGCTGAAGGCATTGATCATCCAAAACATGGATCGGCTGCTTCATACCTGGCAGAAGCGATTCAAACGTATACTGAAATTGAAACGCGTGAAACGGTGCTCGGTTATATTCAGCGTGGTGGCAGCCCGAGCCCGATGGACCGGATTTTGGCAACCCGCTATGGCGCCTATGCTGCAGAATGCATCGCAGAAGAATATTTTGGAACCATGGTGGCCATTCGCAATAATGAATTGACAACGGTTCCATTGGAAGAAGTTGGCGGAAAACTCAGCTTAGTTGACAAAGACATGCCGTTAATTCAAAAAGCCCGCAAAATGGGCGTTTCCTTCGGAGACGAATACTTGTAAACGAAGCAATGCCATTTTCAGACGAAATTAAAACATGAACAAAATATGAAAATCCCTGCCGAATGGTGGGGATTTTTTAGTTTGAAGTAATCTTGTATTTATAATGAATTCTACTTCTTTTCAACCGGTGCGTTGAACCGGAAGCCGATTCCATGCAAATTGATGATCTTAATTTCCGGATCACTTTTTAAATATTTCCGCAGGCGGGAAATAAAAACGTCCAGGCTGCGTCCCAGGTAGTAATCATCCGAACCCCACACATTTTTTAAAATTTCC
>DATFMO010000461.1:0-3863 GCA_035266925.1 Sunxiuqinia sp.
TTAGTCAGTAACGACGTAAACTTCATCATCACAGCAGGCCCAATGGCCACACATTCATCCACTTTCTCCCGCAGGATCACTTCTTCAGCTCCTTGAGTCACCAATCCTTTTTTACCCTGCGAACCATCGTCTGTCATAATAATGACTTCGTCAGACCATTGGCGCACTTCTCTTTCAAGAATAATCAAATCTTTGCTTCGGGCAGCCAAAACAGTCACGACCCGGTTACCGGCCTTTTTAAAACCTTCAACAATGGGCAGCAGCGGAGCAATACCAACGCCACCACCACAAGCCAGAATAGTACCTACCTTGTGAATTTCTGTAGCACGGCCGAGCGGCCCTACCAAATCAAGAATCGAATCTCCGGGGTTCATCTCGCATAATCGCGTTGACGTAACACCAACTTTTTGAACGACTAAAGTTATCGTGCCGGCCTGTGTATCGGCCTCGGCAATTGTCAGAGGAATGCGCTCGCCCTGCTCGTCGATGCGTAGGATCACAAAATGACCCGGTTTTCTGGAACGAGCAATGCGTGGCGCCTCCACCACCAACTTCACTACTTTTTCAGAAAAATGCTCTTTTTGAATGATTTGATTCATGGTTCGTTGAAATCGATTTTTTGGTTGCTGAATGATCAGCTTCGTAAAAATAATAATGTAAAGATGACTCCCACTGCCAATACTCAATTTTGTTCCTTATTTATATTCATTCTTTTCAATGTGAAAGATGGGTGTCTAAAACACCCGTTTTTCTTCATGGGATAATTTGAAATATCAATCACATTTTTGCTCTTGTCCTCAAGCCGGACAGGCTCATTCTTTTTCATTGATAAAAAGAATGCAAAAATCTAGTCAAAGTTATCCTTCAACCCGCGTCATGGTTTTTTCTTTCCGGCCCACATCCTTGAATTCCCACCAAAAACCAATCCCGCCAACGCCGGCCCGGCCTACTTTGACTGGCCATCGCTTGAATCTTTTAGCGAAATGCAATTTAATCCCGTAGGAGGCGCACCAATAAAATTTTTGAATTATTCCCGACCAGCATACGCCACAACTACTTTATATTTGAGTTTTTCAAAAATAAAAACCGCTGATTTTGGGGCATTTAAATATATTATACACCAGACAACACATCTCATTTTACAAAGAATTAAAACGGAAAAGAAAACGGGCTATTCAAATTTCTCCTATATTTGAGATTCGAATTTTTTTCGCCGACAAAAATTGCCGGCCTCTTTTTTAATGAGGTTTTATTGAATGAACCAGGAATTAATTATAGGACTCACAGAACACCGGACGTTTGGATTCATCTTTCAGGCTTTTATAATTGAAAAAAGGATCAACTTTTACAGCATCGTCAAACTGGTGAAACCCCACGATTTGTCAAACCTGCAACTATCGGAGCAGGAAGAGGAGTTGGTGAGATTAACTGACCAATACAGCGATGAGAACCTGGTTCGTAAATTCTCAAAAAAGAAAGAAGCCAGTCAGTTTTTCCAGAACATGGATCCAGAGCTTTTTCATGATTTTATCAGTCCGTACATTGACAAACACATGCGTCGGTGCATCGAACTGCTCATGCAAAAAAAAACGCGCCTGTTTTTCAAACCAATCAAATATTCGAACCTGTACGATGAAGACCTGATTGAATTACCGGATCACCATTCACGGGCAACTTTCTGTTTTGAGCGCAACGAAGCAGGTATTCGTTACCAACTAGAAATCAAGCATGGGGAAGAGCAATTGAATATCCGACATAAAACCTTGACTATTGTAACCAGCGAACCATGTAGTTTTGTGTGGCAAAACCGATTGTATTTCTTTCGTTACATCAGCGCCAAAAAGCTGCTTCCGTTTTTGGAAAAAGAAGCGGTTTCCATCCCCAAGCAGGTGGAAGAAAAATACCTGGAAACATTCGTGTTGAACATCATCAAAAACTACCCGGTTCGCGCAACCGGATTTACCATTGAGAACCGTGATTCAGACAAACAGGCGGTGTTGTCGATGGAACCCAACTTAAAGCTGGAAGCTGTTTTTCTGCCGAAGTTCATTTACGGTGACACCGAGTTTTTGGCGAACAGTAAAACTGCCGTCTTTGTCAAACTCGATAAATATAGCGATCACTATCACTTTAGAAAATATAAACGCGATCATGACTGGGAAGCTCAACAACTTCAGCATTTAAAAAAATTAGGTTTGGAAGAACGCGATGGCAGTTTTGCGCCAAAAGGAGTTGAACTACTTGATAGCGAGGATCGGTTGTACGAACTGCTAAAATGGATCAATCAGCACCAGGAAGAATTAGTACAAGCCGGCTTTCAACTTCAACAAAACCAGTTTGAAAAGCGCTACTCGACTGCGACACAAGATTTACAGGTTGAAATAAAAACCAGCGAAGATTGGTTCGACATCTATGCCAAAGTTCGTTTTGGTGATTATGAAATTCCATTTATTAAACTGAAACGGCACATTTTAAGCGACATTCGGGAGTTTGAACTGCCCAACGGCGAAGTGGCAATTTTGCCCAAAGAATGGTTTAGTGAATACCAGGATTTGATACCACTGGCCAAGCAGGATGGAACAACCCTCAAACTCAGGAAATACCATTACTTGTTGTTGAAAAAGCGGTTGAAAGGAATTGACAAAAGTTTTTTCAACCGGTTGAATAAGATTGGTGAGTCGGCATCGAGACCGGTGACACTTCCAGCGACAATTCAAGCCAAGTTGCGCGCCTACCAGGAAGAGGGATTTTCATGGATGTATCGTTTGTATGAGCACCACTTTGGAGGCTGTCTGGCTGATGACATGGGGCTGGGAAAGACCTTGCAAACATTGACATTACTTTTAAAACTGAAGCGGTTAAAGAAGCAAATCACGGTGCCTGACATTTTAGAAACGGGTGATCAGCTTTCATTGTTCTCAGACCAGAAAGCTGATCATGAGGATGAGGGAAAGCAAAATGCCTCACTGATCGTGATGCCCACCTCACTTGTGCACAACTGGGAAAATGAGATTCAGAAATTTACACCATCCTTGAAATCCTACAAATATGTGGGTGCCCAGCGGAAGAAATCCACCAATTTGAAAGGTATTATTTCCTATTACGACATTATTTTAACTACTTACGGAACCGTTCGGAACGATCATGAGCTCTTGAAAGAACATGAATTTTTCTACCTCATCCTGGATGAAAGTCAGAATATTAAAAACTCGGGGTCGAAAACTTACCAAACTATTACGAAGCTGAATGCCAAACATCGACTGGTGATCACAGGTACTCCCATTGAGAACTCACTGTCTGACCTTTGGTCACAGATCAACTTTTTAAACAAAGGGCTGCTTGGCAACCAGGCTTATTTCAAACGCGAATTCATCACACCAATCGAGAAGAAAAACGACCCGGAAAAACAGCTCAAATTACAAACATTGATTCGGCCATTTGTGCTTCGCCGCAGGAAAGAGGAAGTGGCGCAAGACTTGCCGCCGTTGACTGAGCAAATCCGTTATTGCGACATGGCGAAGGTGCAAAAACAGAAGTACGAAAAAGAAAAGTCGGCCATTCGCAACAGCATTCTTCAAAATATTGAAAACGAGGGGATGGAAAAATCGGCACTCGTCATTTTGCAGGGATTGACCAAACTTCGCCAGTTGGCCAACCATCCGTCTATGTTGAATGGCGAGGACAACAGTGAATCCGGCAAGTTTGATGAAATTTTCCGAAGCCTGGAAAACCTAATGGCTGAGAACCACAAGGTGCTCATTTTTTCATCGTTTGTGAAACACCTGGAACTGCTTCGCCATAAAATTGAATCGAAAAACTGGAAATACTCGCTGTTGACCGGCCAAACCACGAAACGTGAAAAA
>DATFMO010000462.1:0-6457 GCA_035266925.1 Sunxiuqinia sp.
TACTCAACCCGGTGATGTATCCGTTTGGGATGTATCCCACGTGTGCTTTCCCTATAAATGGCAGCATATGGTGTTCGCACATCGAATAAATTTCAATTTCCTTCACGATGACCATCTGTTGGTAATCTTCCTTAAACATGGCCGAACGCAACATCTCCTCCGGATCTTGTTCGTAACCCTGAAGCAAAAACTGCATGGCTTTGGCTACCCGCTGAGGAGTTTTTTCCAACCCTTCGCGATCAATATCCTCACCTAAAAGAGAAATGATTTCTTTATAATGATCGCCTATTTTTTGCGTATTCTCACTATCAAATCGTTCGATTCGCTGATACCCGCTTTGTTCCCCGTTCAATGATTCTTCCATACAATTTTTCTTGTGTCGGGGGGAAAACCTCCGGCTGATTTACGAAAGCAAAATTAATAACTTATTCCTAGAAATACTGGATGAAGCCCATAAATCGGGCATTTGAGTTAAATTCATGTAAAATTTGAAGGGGTGCCCGACGGTTTCCGATCAACAGTTCCTGAATTATTTTGGAACTTCATATCCTAATTCTGATTCAGCTTTATATTGAACGATTAATCTTTTTTCGTGAAAACTGGAATTATTTTTCATATCACGAACAATATTTTAACATTTTTTAAGTTATTCTTGTGTTCTCACAAGAGAAATCGAATTGACCAAATACTTTTTCTATGATAGTTATTACCGGCGCCGCAGGTTTTATTGGGAGTTACATGGCAGGGAAACTTAATCAGGAAGGGTTCAATGACCTCGTTCTGGTTGATAAGTTCAATGACCCGTTAAAAATTTCCAATTACATCTCAAAAACATACAATACGCTTGTTGACAGGGATGTATTTTTTGAATGGCTCAATGATAATCACCCATTTGTGCAATGCATTGTCCACATGGGAGCACGCACCGACACCATTGGACAAGAGCCTGAAATTTACAAACAATTGAACCTTGATTATTCAAAACGAATTTGGAACAGTTGTATTGAATATGGTTTGCCATTGGTATATGCTTCGTCAGCATCAACTTATGGCGATGGACAATTCGGGTTTGATGACGATCATTCGCTGACCAACAAATACAAGCCGTTGAACCTTTATGCACAATCAAAGCATGATTTTGACGTTTGGGCGTTGGCACAGGAAAAGAAACCTTATTTTTGGGCAGGACTGAAGTTTTTTAATGTTTTCGGGCCCAATGAATACCACAAAGGACGGATGGCTTCCGTTGTTTTCCAGGCGTTCAACCGAATTTCAGACACTGGCAAAATGACCTTGTTTCGCTCCCATCACCCGAACTTTAATGATGGAGAACAAGCCCGTGACTTTATTTATGTAGAAGATGTCGCCAATGTGATGCTTCATTTTATGAAAACACGAAGGCATTCTGGCATTTACAACGTTGGCACCGGGGTGGCACGTACCTATTTGGACTTGGCCAAATCTGTATTCAACGCAATGAACGTTAAACCAGACATCAGTTTTGTGGATACTCCCGAGGACATTCGCGGAAATTATCAATATTACACCTGTGCAACTATCAATAAGCTTCGCCAAGCTGGGTACGACAAACCTTTCACTTCGCTGGAGGATGCTGTGAAAGATTATGTCCAATCCTACCTTGTGGCCGAATATTGCTATTAAATGCTGGAAGAAGGAAGTTGGAATAAACCTAAAAGATCAAGTTGTGTTATTTGGAATTTGATTTTTGGAATTTGGATTTTGCCCCCCAAGATCAGTGGTCGCGTGTAAAAACCCAGTTTTTTCCTTTCGACAAATCATTATTGAAATAATAACCCTCCAAATCGAAAGCTTTCAAATCGCCCACGTTCGTGATATTATTTTTCACAATGAACCGGCTCATCAAACCACGCGCCTTTTTGGCATAAAATGAAATGATTTTATACTGGCCATTTTTCAAATCTTTAAAAGCCGGCGAAATGATATCAGCTTTAATTTTTTTTGAGTCAACCGCTTTGTAATATTCGTTTGAAGCCAAATTGATCAGCGGGCCACCCGAAGCTTTCAGTTCTTTGTTAATCGTCTTCGTCAATTTATCCTGCCAAAATTCATACAAATCCTTGTTGCCATCAATGCCAAATTTGGTTCCCATTTCCAAGCGGTAAGGTTGAATCAAATCCAGTGGCTTCAGCAATCCATACAATCCGGAAAGAATACGGATTTTCGTCTGTGCTATTTCCAGTTCTTTTTCTGACAAGTCTGTAGCTTGCAATCCCTGGTAAACATCGCCAGTAAAAGCCAACACAGCCTGCTTCGCGTTATCGGGCGAAAAAGGCGTCTTCCATTTTTGATTGCGCTCAAAATTCAACTCCCCCAAATTAGCAGAAATGCTCATCAATTTAGATAAAATTTGCGGAGACAGCTTTTTCAATTCACGGTTCAACTGGCGCGATTCTTTCAAAAAGGCTGGTTGCGTATAGTTTTCAGTCGTGGGTTTCGTATTGAAATCCAGCGATTTTGCGGGCGATAAAAGAATTAGCATAGCTTCTGAATTTTTTGAGTGATAGAACAAGTTAAAATTGAAAAAAGTTCAGCCTACTTACGAACCAACAAGACCACATTTTCAACGTGATGGGTATGTGGAAACATATCCACTGGCTGAATTTTATCAACCCGGTATTTTGCATCCATCAATGCCAAATCACGAGCCTGCGATGCTGGGTTGCAACTCACATACACAACCTTCTCCGGAGCCACTTCCAAAATGGTCTTCACTACATCTTCATGCATTCCTGCCCGCGGCGGATCGGTAATAATAACTTCCGGGTTACCGTGTTCCTCGATAAAATCATCGTTCAGCACTTCCTTTATGTCACCAGCAAAAAAGCGGGTGTTTTTAATGTCGTTAATTGCTGAATTGACTTTCGCATCTTCAATCGCCTCAGGAACGTATTCTATCCCAACCACTTTTTTTGCCTTCGAAGCCACAAAGTTCGCAATTGTTCCGGTTCCTGTGTACAAGTCATAAACGACTTCATCGCCGGTCAATCCAGCAAAATCACGAGCAACCTTGTAGAGTTCATAAGCTTGCTCCGAATTCGTCTGATAAAAACTTTTCGGCCCAATCTTAAACCGTAAACCTTCCATCTCCTCAAAAATATGATCGGGACCTTTGTATGCAATGATTTCCTGATCAGTGATGGTATCATTCCCTTTGCTGTTGATCACATACATCAATGAAGTCAATTCCGAAAAGTGATCAGCAATGGCATCCAAAATACCCTCGCGTTTTTCAACATCTTCTTTGTAAAATGCTAAAATGAGCATGGTTTCGCCAGTAGACGCTGTCCGCACAATCATGTTCCGCAGAAAGCCTTCCTGCTCCCGGATATCAAAAAACTCCAATTCGTTCTTAAGTGCGTATTCGCGAATGAAATTACGGATTTCATTCGAAGGATCCGGTTGCAGCCAGCATTTTTCAACATCGATAATTTTATCAAACATGCGCGGAATATGAAACCCCAGCGCATTTGGGTTTTCAATTTCTTCGCCGGATTCTATTTCAGCAGGCGTCATCCAGCGCTTGTTTGAAAAACTGAACTCCAATTTATTGCGGTAGAAGGTATTTTTTGCAGAACCAAAAATCGGAGAAATTTCCGGCAACTCAATTTTACCTAAGCGTTTCAATTGATCGGCAACCTGTTTTTGCTTGTAATACAATTGTTTTTCATAAGGCAAAAATTGCCATTTACAGCCACCACAAACACCGAAATATTCACAGAACGCATCCACACGGTCGGGGGATTTTTCATGAATATGCATCACCCGGGCTTCTTCATATTTCTTTCGCTTGCGTGTCACCTGCAGGTCAACCACATCGCCAGGGATCACATGGGTGGTAAATACCACTTTATCATTCACACGTGCCAAAGCTTTTCCTTCGGCACCAATATCTGTAATTTCAACATGCTCGTAAAATGGTTTCTTTCTGCGACTTCGTCCCATGGCTTTCTAATTTTGTGCAAAAGTAGAAAAATGAATGACACCGAAAACCAACGGATCAAGGTTTATCTCATTCAAAGAAATGGCGTCCGGCGAATATGATTCCAAGGCTAAATTTCAAACTTTTCAAATTTCGTTTAATCTAAAAGGTGTAATAACTGTTTACATTAGCGTTAGAAAAAACAGAATATCATGGAATTACTTCATAAAGAAGATAAAATGTCGTCCCTCATTAGCAGAAACTACAATTTACTGCCGGTCATCAACCGCTTCGGGATACGATTGGGATTCAAAGAAAAAACCATTAAAGAAATCTGCAATGATAACAAGATTGATGTTGATTTCTTTTTGGCAATTGTGAATACTTACACCGATGAAAGTTATTTCCCCGAAGCAGAATTACTTTCGTTTTCACCGTTATTATTAATTGACTATCTAAAGAATACACACAAATACTACATCAATTATGTATTGCCTAAAATTGAGCGTTTGTTGAATCAATTGCTTTCAAGTTGCACGGAGAATTGTTCCAGCTTGAAGATGATCAGTTCTTTTTACCAAAAATACAAAACAGAACTATTGCTTCACTTGCAACTTGAAGATGAGAAAGTTTTTCCATACATCATCAACCTGTTTGAAAAAAGAGAACTGAACGCTGATGGTGCCTCCATTGAAGTGCTGGAAAATGAGCACACCAATGTTGAAGTCAAACTCAGCGATTTAAAAAACCTCATCATTCGGCACATGAAACCCACTTATGAGGACAATGCCATGAACGAGTTTTTAATGGCTCTTTTTCAATTTGAAAATGATTTGAATGACCATGCTCGGATCGAAGACCACATATTGATTGTCCAGGTACTTGAACTTGAAAAAGAATTGGGGAAATGAAAGAAAACGTCTTCATCGTTCATCGCTCCGAAATTATCCGAAGAGGTTTGGCGCTGATTCTTCAGGACTATTTCAAAATGGAAATAACCCAGTTGAACTCGGCCAAAGATTTGAGTTCATTTTCTGGCATAAATAATAGCATCATCATCCTGATAATGGATGCTGGTGGTGATCAAAATAGCAAAGCCATTGACCAGTTTAAAAAAAACAATGATGTCTACCTGATTGGCTTTTATTCGGAGGATGAAAAACAGGAACCTGGAAATTTCTTTGATTATCAACTGACTGAACTCTCATCGGCTCTACAAATCCAAAAGCTGGTTCAAATCATTCGCAAAGCCGGATCGAAAACGAAAAACGGGATGCAGGACAATGGTGAACTCACGCTTCGTGAAAAGGATGTGATTAAACTTATCGCCTTGGGGTTATCCAACAAGGAAATTGCGGAAAAATTGTTCATCAGTATTCACACAGTCATTTCTCACCGAAAAAACATCACTGAAAAATTAGGCATCAAATCCATCTCTGGCTTGACGGTTTTTGCCATCATGAATAACCTGTTGGATATTGAAGATATCAACCCGGAAGAGCTGATTTAAAAAAAGCAGAACAAACGAGTGCTCTGCTTTTCCAATTTGTATTTTTGCTTTTAGGGCATCAATTTTTCATTATTGAGCGGGATGTACAAGTTGCGTTTTCTGATTAACTCGTCTGGAACGATGCGCTGATAACGTGGCACTCTTGCTGCTTTTGCAGCAACGGCTGTTGTTCCTGTAGCCAGCCCGATAGCCTTTGCAACCACTGGATCTGATTTGTCTCCAAATTGGAAGGACATCATCGGGTCATCCTCAATCAGGTAATCAGGTGCTATTCCATTCTTAAAATCGGTGAAACCATCGATATTGGAATACTTCATCACAATGGGTACGATGGCCCATTTTTCATTGTCATCCGGCAATACCCAGGCACCAACATATTTTCCGTAGGTTGTATCTCCCACTTGAACCACATCCATGTAGGGATCCAATCCGGATCGAAGCAACTCACTAGCCGATGCCGTTCCACGAGTTGTTAACAAGAATACGCGCTGCATATTCGCGTTGGTTACATTCGACGTAAATTTAAATGAAAGTCGATCTCCGTAAGTTGCAGGATCAGACTCATAAAAAGACTCAACCCCTGTGTTATATTTCATATTCACCAATACGTGTTGATCGTTTGCAACACTGGCAGGTGCTATTTCAGAAGCTAAATGAACCGCTGCGCCAATTTCACCACCCGGATTATAACGCAAATCCACAATCAAATCAGAAATATTTGCTTGGTTAAATGCACTGAAAATACTATCCAGGTGAGTATAAAATGCTCCAGCGTTGTCACTCACGAATCCCACATAGACCAAGTAACCGATCTTCTGGTCATTGACATTAAAAATAGTATCATAAATGGCCGGATCGGCAGACACAACGCGAGCGGTCAGCTGAAAGGACTCGCCTGTTTTCGTAATTGAGGTTCCATTCTTTTTACCAAGTTGAACATTATAATCTTTACCAGAATACAAGTCGTAATAGTTTGACGTGTTAAG
>DATFMO010000463.1:0-4646 GCA_035266925.1 Sunxiuqinia sp.
ATGGGATTTGGTAGCCACGAACGACTTTGAGCGACAAATGAAAAACCTGTTTGCTGGGTTGAAGTTGCCCGTTCGTTGCAATATTCGGTTGAATCAACTTTCCAGGTCAAGCCTCTCCAACGGTAGGGTAATTTATATGGGCCAGCACCAATGTCTTTGGTCATATCCAGTGGTGTTCTTTCAAAATGGTCACGCATCAGGCTCATCACATCTTTCACCGACAATTTCTTATCGGGTTTCACCCAAAGAGGCAAGCGGTTGGTAGCATATCCGTTTTCACCACCATGTTCAACATGCCCTTCCACGTAGTTTGTATATTGGTCCATGCCAGAAGCTACACGGCGAAAAGCAGCCCACACACGGGCTTCGCAAAAACGAGCGCCTTCAAAATCAACAGGTGCATAAACATCTGAAAAACTAAAATCTTTGTTTTTGCCATCGAACCAGCCTTTTTCACGGGCAAATGATATCACATCTTTGGAATAAACGCAATTTTGAGGATCGTTCAAGGGGAATGTCGTAATTCGCGCTTGATTAGCATGGCCAGAAATGTATCCGTCGGGAATACGACGACCTACCCAAACGGCTCCTTTTTCACCTTCACCTTTGCCAATCATTTCCATGATCCATGCTTCGTTGGGATCGGAAATCGAAAAGGATTCTCCTTCGCTGTAATAGCCATATTGATCAACCAGGTCAGTCATCACTTTAATGGCTTCTCGGGCACTTTTTGCACGTTGCAATGCGACATACATCAAACTCCCGTAATCCATGATGGCGTCAGGTTGGTGATGTAACTCTTTGCGGCCTCCAAAAGTGGTTTCACCAATGGCAACCTGGTATTCATTCATGTTGCCAATTACGCTGTACGTATGCGATACTTCTGGAATCACACCCATAAATTTTCCGGTGTCCCATTCATAGATATTTCGGGTGTCACCTTCAGCATGATCTTTGGCCGGTTGGTGATACAATGCGCCATACAAGGTGTGCGAATCCGCTGCGTAGGTGATCATAGTTGACCCGTTAACGGTTGCGCCTTTAGTAATTAAAAAATTGGTACATGCCATGCCGGATACATATCCCAGAAAAGTAAAAACAACTGCCAGGCAAATTCTTCTAGTCATTCGATTAGATTTAAATTATTCGTATTCAACTGCTGCCTATAAAACAAACGTCTAAAAAAATAAAAATTAATAGCTATAAAAATGAGAAAGCTCAAGTTCGAAGATCAATAAATTTATGCCAACTTTTTATTAAGAGTACTGTTTGTTTATAGAACATTACAGGTTTCTTTTGTTTATCGTTCATCTAGTTTGTATTTTCAGCGATGATCGAAAAACAAATGTCAAAAATAGACAATCAATCGATAAATAAGAATTTAGAAGTGTATGAAATATAAAGCTTTTCATAAAATGTCTTACGGGATGTACCTGGTTGCCACAGAGCTAAATGGCAAAAAATCGGGATACATAGCAAATACCGCTTTTCAAGTTACTTCATCACCGGAGCAGGTGGCCATCTCGTGCCACAAGAATAACGAATCGACGGAAGCAATTCGCCAAGCCGGCGTTTTTTCGATTTCAATATTGAAAAAGGAATTGAATGTGAAAATCATTGGGAGTTTTGGTTTTCAGTCGGGAAGTTACCTGGACAAGTTTGATGGTGTGGATATTCAAACGGCGAAGACCGGTGCTCCAATTGTGTTAAGCGAAAGCGTGGCCTGGCTCGATTGCGAAGTTCGCCAAATGGTTGATGTTGGCTCACACTGGCTCATTATAGGAGAAGTGGTGGACAGCGACATTATTTCGGATGAGGAACAGCTGACGTACAAGTATTATCGTGAAAAGTACAAGATGTATTCCCCAAAAAATTCACCAACGTTTATTGAGCGCGAAACATTGGATGAGGAAGAAGTAGCGCTGGAGAAAAAGCAAAAAGAGGCGACCAAAGAAGTCCAACAGGAAGCTGCTCCCGAAGGAAAAGAAGATATGGGAGAACCTTTTGTGTGTGTGATTTGTGGATACACCTATGATCCGGCAGTGGGTGATCCGACAGCAGGGATTCCTCCGGGTACGCCTTGGGAAGACGTTCCTGATGACTACAAATGCCCGATATGTAATGCCTCAAAAGATTATTTTAAGGAAGTATAGAAGGAGATAGCTGAAAAATAAAAATGGTTATCCGCATTTTTACCTGGTTCGCAAATTCCTGCCAGGCGTCAGACTGGGATTCTCCCTGTTTGCCCCGACCCTTAAAGGGAGCAGGGAAGATCAATTCGCTCCCTTCAGGGCTTGGGGCAAACGAATTGATTTTCAATACTTCATTCTGCTTTTAGGTATGCATGCGGATACTCATAAAAATAAAAGAGCTATCTGAAAGAACATTCTCCGCGAACCAGTCATCCTGAACTTGTCAGTTTTTTCAGATGGCTCTTTTTTATTGAATTATTTCGTGTTACATATTCGTATCTTTCAAAATCACGTCGTGTGCACCACCTTCAACGATACTGGTTGCTGAAACGAGGGTGATTTTGGCGTTGTCTTTCAAATCAGGAATGCTAACAGCACCGCAACTACACATGGTCGATTTCATTTTGCCTAGGGTGATGTCGAGGTTGTCTTTCAATTTTCCGGCATATGGCACATAGCTGTCAACGCCTTCTTCGAATTTCAGGCCATTACTGTCATCACCCATGTCGTAGCGTTGCCAGTTACGTGCGCGGTTTGAACCTTCGCCCCAGTATTCTTTCACATAACGGTTGTTCACCATCAGTTTGCGCGATGGACTTTCATCAAAACGTGCAAAGTAACGTCCCATCATGATGAAGTCGGCACCCATTGCTAGTGCCAAAACCATGTGGTAATCCTGTACGATACCGCCATCAGAACAAATTGGAATGTACGTACCTGTTTTTTCATAGTACTCGTCACGGGCTTTGGCCACTTCAATAATGGCTGTTGCCTGTCCGCGGCCAATACCTTTTTGTTCGCGCGTGATGCAGATTGAACCACCGCCGATACCAACTTTAATGAAATCAGCGCCACCTTCTGCGAGGTACAAAAAGCCTTCTTTGTCAACCACGTTTCCACCACCAACTTTTACGTCACCGTTATACTCTTTTTTGATGTATTCAATGGTTTCACGTTGCCAGGCCGAAAAACCGTCCGATGAATCAACGCAAAGAAGGTCGACACCAGCTTTGACCAATGCCGGAACGCGTTCTTTGTAGTCGCGGCTGTTGATTCCTGCCCCGCACATCAGTTTCTTGTTCGAATCGGATAATTCATTTGGATGTTCCTTGTGGCTTTCGTAATCTTTGCGGAAAACGAAATATTGTAGCTTTTGGTTTTTGTCCACAATGGGTAAGCTGTTCAGCTTATTGTCCCAAATGATGTCATTGGCTTCATTCAATGTAATTCCTAGCTCCCCTTTGATAATTTTATCGTAGGGTGTCATGAATTCTTTCACTTTCTTATCCAGCGGATCACGGCTTGTACGGAAATCACGGCCGGTTACAATACCCAATAGTTTCCCATTGGTTTTACCATCTTCAGTAATTCCAACGGTCGAGTGTCCGGTTTCTTCAATTAAAGTAAGAACATCTTTCAAGGTGTTTTCCGGCGTTAGGTTGGAGTCACTTTCCACAAATCCGGCTTTGAATTTTTTCACTTTTCGGACCATTTCCGCTTGGGTGTCGATCGGTTGCGAGCCGAAAATAAACGACATTCCACCATTCCGTGCCAGCGCGATGGCCATATTGTGATCGGAAACAGACTGCATGACCGCAGAAACGAAAGGAACGTTGAGCTCCATGCTGGGTTTTTCACCTTTTTTAAAACTCACCAATGGAGCTTTTAAAGTGACATTACTGGGGATGCAGTGCTTGTCGGTGAGCCCGGGTATCAGCAGATATTCACTAAAGGTTCTGGAAACTTCATTTGAGTATTTTGCCATAATAACCAGCTTTTTGAATTAAAAAATTGCGCAAAACTACGATAATTTTTACAAAGAACGTTTCTTTTTCGGTTAAAAACAATCCAAATTCAGGGAGAAATTTTTACTGATCGGATGACTCGAAGTCATCCGATCAGTAGTAGTCGGCTGGTTTGTTTATTGAGGGCTTCACTTCGAGTGAAACCCTCAATATGCTATTCGCCATACCAATTGATTTTTCGGGTAAAAAACATGGTGAGTGCCAAAACACAGAATAAGCCGATACTACCAACCAACAAAGCATAGGATTCAAGCTGCATTAGGATGAAAATGAATATGAACGAAAAAGCCAGAATTGAACTTAGCAAGATTGAGTTGAACCAGGTTTTCAGGAAGGTTCGCGAATAGGCAAATACCAACCCGAGCACAGAAACAGCGGCAATCAGGTAGGCGAGGTTAAATCCTAATTGTTCTGAAATAGACAATAGTAATAAGTAAAATATCAGAATTGAAAATCCGACCAAAATGTATTGGAAAGGATGAATTCGTTGTTTGGTGATGATTTCATTCAGAAAAAATGATAGAAACAGGAACAGGATGACGAGAATACCATATTTTGCGCTTCGGTAGCTTTTTTGGTACTGGTCGGCCATGGTGACCAATTGAACCCCGAAATCTGCATTGGAAATGTTGAATTCATTGTCGTTCCA
>DATFMO010000464.1:0-6060 GCA_035266925.1 Sunxiuqinia sp.
CATTGAAAATGCCATCAACAATGGTGGTGGTGAAAATGCTACCCTTGTTGAACACTATGGCGATATTCTGTACAAACTCGGTGATAAAGATAAGGCTATCGCTAACTGGAAGAAAGCCAAGCTGCTGGGTGCTAACGATCAAACTCTGGATCAGAAAATTAAGGAATCACGATTCATCGAAAATTAGACCTCTTGAAAACACGTTCACAATACCAATACCTTTTTTTACTGTTTTTCGTATTGATTGGCTTGGCTTCTTGTAAAACGAGCAAGGTAATTACTGCCGAGAAAGTCAGGCCGATGAGTACCAACCGCTTGATTAAAAAGGTTGCGGATAATGCCTTTAATTACAAAGAGTTGGCCATAAAACGAATTGCCTGTCAGTACGAGGGACCCAATGAAAGAACGTCATTCCGTGCCAATTTGAAGTCTGAAAAGGACAAGCAAATGATAGTGACGCTCAGTAAAATCAATCTGCCGGTAGCACGAATTTATTTGACACCGGACAGCGTGAAAATGGTCAATTACCTCAATAAAACGTATTTGAAAGAAGATTACCAATTTCTCGCGAAATTCGTCGGAGCTGACGTCGATTTCAACATGATCCAGGATATTCTTTGCAATGACGCTTTTTCCTACCGGAATGGTAAGCGGAATAATGATTTTAAAGAATTTGTATCGTATGTTGATTCGGGCATGTACGTGTTGCAATCATTTAAAAATCGTAAACTGGATAAAATTTACCGCAAAGGAAAAGAGGATAAAATTGACCGTTATCTGAATAAACTGGATGAGGATGATTTCATTGTCCAACACATATACATCGATCCAAAGACGTTTAAAATCCGCAAGATTGTCATCGATGATAAATCCAATAAACGCAAAGTGGATATTGATTTTTCAGATTTTGTAAAAGTGGGTTCTCAACTTTATCCGGGGAATATCAACATGAATTTTACCAGCCCTGAAAAAGATTTGTCGATGAAAATTAAACTCAGTAAATTTTCTACGGAAAAACACCAGTCATTCAATTTCAATATACCGGGAAAATATACCCGGACAAAATAGCGTTAAATTGCAATGAGAAGCCTTTTATTGAGCTTGTTATTCCTTTTCTGGGGATTGTCCTTGTTCGGGCAGTCTTTAACTGAATTACGCACTAAAAAGGACAATACAAGCAAAGTAATCGAGTACACTTCCGGTCTGATAAAAAAGACACAGAAAAACGAGAAAGCCAGCCTCAGCAAATTAAAATTACTTAACGTACAAATAGACAATAGGAATGAGGTGATTTCCAACATTAACTCGGAGATCAAACTGCTGGATCAATACATCAATGAAAATACCGAAGTTTCCAAAATGCTGACAGACGACATGGCCTCCTTGAAAAAGGAATACGCCTCCATGGTTCGATTTGCCCAGAAAAACAAAAACAGCTACGATTTTGTCCTTTTCCTGCTTTCGGCTGAAAACCTGAACCAGGCGTACAAACGCATGCTGTATTTGCGTCAGTACGCCAAATACCGGAAATCACAGGCAGAGGCCATCACTGCCATCAATGATTTGTTGAAACAAAAAGTGGTTTCTCTGGAAAAAAAGAAGAAAGAAAAAGCGGATTTATTGGCCAGTAAAAGTGAAGAGGCGAAACAGATGCTTGTTGAAAAGCAACAGCAAAATAAATACTTGCAAAGTCTGCAAAAACAGCAGCGCGATTTACGAAAGAAACTGCGTCAACAACAACGCGAACAAGAAAAGCTCAACGATGAAATTGAACGGCTCATTGCTGAAGAAGCCAAAAAAGCAGAGGCATCGGGGAAGTATGAAATGACTCCTGAGCAAAAGTTGTTGGCAACCAATTTTGAGCAGAACAAAGGCCGAATACCCTGGCCGGTAGCACGGGGTATCATTACCGAACATTTCGGCGTTCATGCACATCCGGTTTTAAAAAATATCAAGGTGAAAAGCAATGGCATTGAAATTAGTACTGAAAAGGACACTAAGGCGCGGGCTGTATTCGATGGTGTTGTCAGCAAGGTATTTGCCATTTCAGGCGGTAATATGGCCGTGATTATTCGTCATGGCAGCTTCTTGAGCGTGTATTCCAACTTAAAGGAAGTATATGTGAAAGCTGGTCAAAAAGTAAAAACCAAGCAGGAAATTGGCGAAATTTTTACCGATCCGAATGATGACGACAAAACGGTACTCAAATTCCAGGTTTGGAAAGAAAATCAAAAAATGAATCCTGAGAACTGGATTGCCAATTAAGAGTTGCGGATTTCAGGTTACAAGTAGCAGGTTTTACAGTCATTCCGTACCAAACTGAGTGTAGAAACAGAATCTGTACAAGGTGTATTTTTTCATTTAAAATGAAGCAGTTAGCTTGCCCAAATTAAAAGGCAATAAACTTTCCACTGGAATACATCCAGCGTTTTTCAAATCGATCTGATGACACACAATTCTGAATATCAACTACTGTCGAGAGAACCGCTACAAATTGGCCACCCTATTCAGTGCTTTTATATCGAGCAACTTAATTTTTCGACCCTGCAAATCAATTAAATGATCCTGTTTAAATTCCGATAACAAGCGAATCACACTCTCCGTGGCTGTTCCAACAATGTTAGCCAGCTCTTCGCGTGTTAGCGAAATCTGCAAGGTGTTTGCGTTATCCAGATCAAAATTCTCTTTCAACAAAAGCAGCACTTCAGCCAAACGTTCGCGAACCGTTTTTTGAGCAATGTCCGTGATGTAATCGTTGGCTTCACGCAGCTCCTTGCAAACAATTTGCAACATGTGATGTGAAAACTGCCAATTGCTTTGAATCAGAAATAACAACGTTTGATAGGGAATATGGCATAACACAGCCTCGTCAATAACTTTGGCTGTGGTACAAGCTGATTCTTCACTCAACAACGAACGGTAAGCAACGATTTCGCCTCGTTTTGCAAAACGAATAATTTGCTCTTTCCCGTCAATTCCGGTCTTAAAAATCTTTAAAATACCTTTGGTAACGCAGTAAAAACCTGTTAAACGGCTACCTTCCCGATAAATAATGCTCCCTTTTTTGTACAAAGAACAAGTTTTGTCATAATTCAATTGGGCAAATTCTTGTTCGGTTAATTTTTTAAATAGATGAAATCCAGAAAGTTCGCATTCCTCTTCGGTAGGTCTATTGATTGAACTTCTCATTAACCTTTATTTATGATGATTGAATTAATTAACTTGAAAATTAAATTTAAATATACAATGAACATTTATATTTGTAAAACTATTTAGTTGGATATGTCAATACCTAAAAAAATTGATTGTCATTGTACAACTAACGATCAGTATTACCAGAATTCAAATCATTACATCATTTTAAACTATTTTTTCATGAAACACATTATTGATCTCGCGTGGAAACAAAATATGGCCTTTGAAACAGATATGGACGGGCACAAAATCGTCTTAGACGCCAGTACTGAAAACGGGGGAGGAGATCTTGGGCCACGACCCAAAAAATTTATGTTGACCGCCCTTGCAGGCTGTACAGCCATGGATGTAATTTCAATCCTCAAAAAGATGAAAGTGGTTCCGGAAGGTTTCCATGTGGTTGTAGAGGCTGATGTGACCGAAGAAGACCCAAAACATTACCACGAAATGAAAGTGGTATACCAGTTTAAAGGAGAGGACCTACCGATGGCCAAACTGGAAAAAGCAGTGAATCTCTCTGTTGAAAAGTATTGTGGGGTCAGCGCTGTCTATAAAAAAGTGATGGATGTAAAAACTGAAATTCAAATCATCGACTAACCGTTGCATGAAAAATTTTGATCTTTTCAAGGACATCAAAGATGACCGGATTTTTACATTGACAAAGATCTGCGATTTAAAAGATGAGGATCGGAAACATAATGAACTGCCTCATCTTCATCATTTTTATTCCATCTTTTGGATTTTGGATGGACAGGCTGTCCATGCGACCGATTTTGTTGAATATGTCCTTGAAAAAGACACGCTGCTTTTTGTTCCACCGGGCCTGAAACATAGGCTGGTACTGGATCAATTAGCAGGCGGTTACACCATCCTTTTCAACGAAGAATTTATTCGGTTTAACAGGGGAGATCATACATCACTGAAGGAATACAAGCTTTTCAACAACCCCGAATTTAAAAGCATGATTAAGGTTGAAGGCGATGAAAAAAACAAGTTCATGAACTTGTTGAATCTTATGGACGCTGAGATTCAGAAGCAAGATGCCTACAGTCAGGAAATGGTGCTGAACCTGTTGCAACTTTTTTTATTGGAGTCGCAACGGGTGTTTGACAGTCAGTACCAGCCGATTGAATATAAGGAAAACGATACCAACATCAATTCCATCATTCGGTTTAAAGAGCTGATTGAAAAGAATTACGTCAAAGAGAAAAGCGTTTCGGCCTATGCTGAAATGTTGAATATGAACCCCACTTGTTTGAATGAGGTGACCAAAAAATCAGCCGGAATTACAGCTGGCGAAATGATTCGAAACCGCATCATTGACGAAGCCAAGCAAAAGTTGTTCTCGACAGATTTGAGTGGAAAAGAAATTGCCTATTCGCTTGGATTCGAAGATCCGTCCTATTTTAGCCGCTTCTTTAAAAAGTATACCGGGCAGACAATCAAAGACTTTCGTGACCTCAGCCGAAAAAAGTACCATTAATCCTATTTTTTGTCCATTCCGTAAACATAATGAATGAGTTAATTTTGTAACTGAAAATAATCATTAAAATTTGTTCAGTTATGAAAAACAAGAAAATGTTAGCGATGGTGCTTTTGTCATTTGTTTCAGCACCCAATGTAATTGCCGAGAAATTAAATGTAGATACCAAAGAGAGTTCCGTAAAGTGGTTAGGTAAAAAAGTCACCGGTGAACATTACGGTTCAATCGCGGTTAAAGAAGGGACGTTGAAAGTCTCTGATGGTGAGATCAAAGGAGGTAAAATTTTCATTGACATGCAGTCCATCGAAAATAAAGACCTTACAGATGCGGAATACAACCAAAAACTGGTTGGACACTTGAAGTCAGAGGATTTCTTTTCGGTGGAGAAATTTCCGACTGCGGAATTGGTTTTGACCGATGTTGAAAATAGGGGTGATGGCTATGATTTCACAGGTGATTTGACGATTAAAGGAATCACTCATCCGGTTCAGTTTTCTGGTACATCAACTACCGAAAAGGATGGTATAAAAGTGGAAGGATCATTGACCGTTAATCGTTCGAAATACAATGTACGGTACGGTTCAAAATCATTTTTCGCCAACCTGGGAGACAAGGTGATTTACGACGACTTTAAACTTGATTTCGTTTTAGTTGCTAAAAAATAAATAAATATAGAAAGGAGGGAACAATGAACGTTGTTCTTTACAGATCAGAAAGTCGGGGAGCGGCAGACCACGGATGGCTACATTCCCGGCACACATTCAGTTTTGCCAATTATTATTGCCCGTCGCGCATGAATTTTGGAGCACTACGCGTTTTGAATGACGATATCGTTCAACCCAAAATGGGCTTCGGAACACATCCACACGATAACATGGAAATTATTTCCATTGTTCTTGAAGGATCGCTCGAGCACAAAGACAGCATGGGCAACGGATCTGTGATTAAAAAAGGGGAGGTTCAGGTCATGTCGGCCGGATCGGGCGTCAAACACTCGGAGTTTAACCCGTCGGCAGATGAGTTGGTTAATTTCTTCCAGATCTGGTTGTTCCCCGACAAGAAAAATGTAGATCCTCGCTACGACCAGAAGCTTTTTGACGACGCTGATTCAGAAAATCAATGGAAGTTGATGGTTTCGCCGGATGGGTCCAATAACAGCATGTGGATTCACCAGGATGCCTGGCTCTCAATGGCGAATTTCGAAGAAGGTCAGTCGGTTGAATACAGCCTGAAAAATAAGGAAAACGGCGTCTTTTTGATGGTGGTTGAAGGTGAAGTTGATGTAGATGAATACACCTTGACTAAACGCGATGCAGCCGGTTTGACAGCTGTTGGTGATACAATGAAAATTGAATCGAAAAAAAATAGCAAATTGCTTTTAA
>DATFMO010000465.1:0-3546 GCA_035266925.1 Sunxiuqinia sp.
AATGACGGGAATGGAATGTGCAGGAAGAAACCAATCGTAACGTTTGGTTTGACCGATTTGATCATTTCGGGTACCAGTAAAAGCTGGTAGTCGTGGATCCAAACGATGTCACCATCATCAACCGTCTCCAGTGCTTTTTCGGCGAACTTATGATTGACTTTTTTATAGGCTTCCCAAAAATTCGGATTGTAATCGATAAACTGGGCAAAATAGTGGAATAACGGCCAAATCACATTGTTGCTGAATCCTTCGTAGTAGAGGTTGATTTCCTCCTGGCTTAAATGAACAGCCAGGCAATCTTCAGTCACCAGTTTTTCGTCAATGTTAACTATTTCTCCTTCTGTGAGATCATCTTTTGCAAGGCCTGGCCAGCCGATCCATTTTCCCCCGTATTGCTTGTAAATAGACCGCATGCCGGTTGCAAGACCTCCAACACTTGGAGTGAGTTTGAAATTTGAATCTTCCGTTTTTATACTTAATGGTAATCGGTTAGAGACAATGTGAATTTTAGTCATAACGTATTAATTTCTGTCAGTGTTTTTTTGTTTTTTCTTCCCCTTTAAGTCTACTAATCACAACATTTGCATAAACGAATTGTTGTTGCAGACTTGTATTCATGTAAACCAAAGTCGGATTGCGAATGTTCTGTCTTAAAATTCTTTCGAATGACTTTGGCAGGGAAAAATAAAGTTGTTTGCTTTGTGTTTCCTTTAAAGGTTGCTTTATTTTACAAGGTATCAAAATTATAACAATTTCTCTGGTCAATTTTTTATGACGTTTAACATTCGCCTATGAAGAACTTAAATTACGGTGTGATAGGTAATTGCAAAAGTGCTGCTTTAATTTCGGAAAAGGGGGCAATCGAGTGGATGTGTTTGCCACAGTTTGATTCATCATCAGTTTTTGCCAAGCTATTGGACGACACAAAAGGAGGGAGTTTTGAGGTTCTGCCAACTTTTTTACAGGAAGTTCACCAATACTATATTCCACGAACCAATATTTTGGTTACACGCTTCAATTGCATGGATGGTATTTTTGAAATTCATGATTTTATGCCGAGATATCAACAGGAGCGGATGGGTAGTTATTACATACCACCAGATGTTATTCGGTATTTCAAATTTATTGTTGGCGCTCCCGAGTTTGTGATTAGATACAAACCCATGCTTGAATATGCAAAGCACGAAACAAAAAGCGAAGTTCGGGAAAACTACATCAAATCGGCAACACAAAACGGAACCTACGATTCCCTTTACCTGTACTCCAGTTTTGAACTGCAAGACATTTTGGAAGAGAAACCGATTAAATTGCACGAGGATCAATACTGTCTCGTTAGCTACAACCAGAAATTGCTGCCTCAAAATGTTCGTCGCTCAAAACTGAAATTGGAGCGCACCAAGGTTTATTGGTTGAATTGGGCAGAGCGAACTAGGTCGTATTCAGATTATGAAGAAGAAATTTTGCGAAGTGCTTTGACATTAAAAATGTTGAGCTTTGATAAGAGTGGTGCAATCCTGGCTGCCCTTACCACTTCTTTACCCGAAACAATAGGAGAAGAACGAAACTGGGATTACCGGTTTTGCTGGATTCGTGATGCGTCGATGGTGGTGAAAATTATGACCTCACTCGGACACTACCGGATGGCCAGGCGATACCTGGATTTTGTCATCGACATTCTGCCTGAAAAAGACAAAAAGATGCAGATCATGTATGGAATTCGTGGTGAAAGTAAATTGTCGGAGGAAGAGCTTTCGCATTTAACTGGATACGAAAATTCATTCCCGGTGCGTATTGGCAATGCGGCTTACAAACAAAAGCAAAATGATATTTACGGAATCTTGCTGGACGTAATTTACCAGCATTTTGAGATTTATGATGTTAGCCTGGAGCATAGCGAGGAACTGTGGACGATTGTACGAAACATCATCAAGGTGGTTGGAAATAATTGGAAGAAGCCGGATCGTGGGATTTGGGAGATCAGAAGTGAAAATAAACATTTTACATTTAGCAAGGTGCTTTGTTGGGTTGCCGTTGACCGTGCAGTGAAAATTGCCAAGCTGCTTCAACGTGAACGTTATGTCTCAAACTGGGTCAAACTGAGGGATACCATTCAAAAAGACATTCATAAAAAAGCATGGTCTGAAAAACGGCATTCTTTTACACAAGCCTATGGATCTGAAGATTTGGATGCCTCTGTATTGCTGATGGAAACATACGGCTTTATTCATGCTACAGATCGAAAGTATGTGGATACGGTTTTGGCCATTCGTGAGGAACTGGAACATGAAGGGCTGATGTACCGTTACCGGAATAACGACGATTTTGGAACACCCAAGTCGGCTTTTACTATCTGTTCATTTTGGTTGACCAATGCCTTGCTTAAGATTGGTCATAAGAAAGAAGCTGTTGAGAAGTTCAATAAATTGCTCAGCTATTCCAACCATTTGGGGCTCTTTAGCGAAGATTTGGACTTTACAACCAAACGCATGCTGGGGAACTTCCCACAAGCCTATTCTCATCTGGCTTTGATTGAAACAGCAATGAATATCTCTAAAGATCAGCTGACTGATGAAGAGGTGCTTCAAGAAAATATACATGAGGGCGGGGACTGATTGCAGCCCCCGTTTCTTTTTTTATTTTTTCCCTTAGCTTAAAAATGGTCTTAGCATCCAGAGACGTTTTTCTGTTTCTCCAATCATGTCGCTGAAAAAGGGCAACTGTTCCTTCGTCATTATGGTCGGTCGCAATTTCCAGTAAATTCCGCATCTTTTTTAAAAGCACATTCGATCGGTTGATCACAATTTCAATAGCCTCTCTACCATCTCCTACATTGATAACTTCGTTGAGTTTCGCAACTTATATACAGTTGCTGAATGCATGGTGTGGTTCTCCACCAACCATTAATATTCGTTCGGCTACTTCAGACATTTTCGGTGTAGTATTCTTCAAATTTGGCATGTAAAACAAAGAACAACGCACCTTTCACATTTCAATGGAATCTACTCAGAACCTGCAGAGCTGCCAGAAATTCGTTCAAAGTTGGTACAAGGATTTCTATTTTGAATGAGTTTTCCCCAGCGATAGAACAAAAAAAAGCCCTGTGAGCTTTTTGCTCACAGGGCTTTGTGATATCAGATCTATTTACGAAGCAATACCTTATTTGACTTCTTCAAAGTCAACGTCAGTCACTTCGCCATCTGAATCAGATGATCCTGATGATTGGTTGCTGTTACCGCCTGACTGTGCACCACCGGAAGCGTCACCTTGTGGTTGACCTTCTGCTTGAGCTTGTGCATTGTACATTTCCTGAGAAGCAGCTTGGAAGACTTGATTCAATTCTTCTGTCGCAGCGTCAATAGCAGCAACATCTTGTGCTTTGTGAGCTTCTTTCAGCTTGTTCAGTGCAGCTTCGATCGGCTGTTTTTTATCGGCTGGTAATTTGTCACCAAATTCTTTCAGCTGTTTTTCAGTTTGGAAAATCAATCCATCAGCCTGGTTCAACTTGTCCACTTTTTCGCGGGCTTGTTTATCAGCATCGGCATTGGC
>DATFMO010000466.1:0-2918 GCA_035266925.1 Sunxiuqinia sp.
ACAAGGGTACATCCAGCTTAAAAAGTGCCACCAAAATCAACGCCGGAAATCCAATCCACAATGCGTAGTCGTTCAAAACATCAATCCATTCCTTTTTAAACGCTTTGGTTCGGCTGAATAACAAACCACCCAAAATGGCCAGGAATAAAGGGAGTACAGTAGAAAACGACAACCAATAATTTTGCATAAAACAAGCTTAAAGCGAATTCATGATTAAAGCAAAAATAGGTAAAACCAATGAGCCACCTCTTTCGGATTATCAGTCTTTTGAATGCCTTGTAAAAAAGAATTCCGGAATTAATTATTCAGGAAAGGACGAACATCGGTTAAGAACATGCCGGCAGTTTTGGCCGCCTGCATGCCCAAAACGCCATCCTCGTAAACGTGACAATGTGTGGGCTGCGTTTTGATCAATTCTGCACAGCGTAAAAATGTTTGTGGTTCTGGCTTGTGCTTAGTGACATCATCAGCCGTTACAATCGCATCAAATTTGTCGTAGATATCCAAGGCTTTCAGTTGTAGCTCAGCACTCTTCCGGTTGGCACCAGTTCCCACCGCCATTGGGATTTTCCCGTGGTACTTTTTCATCAGATCCAACACTGGCAAATGCGGTTTTAAATGCTCAAGACTCTCCCAGAATGTTTGCTGTTTCAATTTCACCATTTCCTCAGGATCAAGGTCTTCCAACTGGTTGTCGTTGATGATTCGATACGCAAATTGGATGGTTGGCATGCCAGTCAGCTCAGCAACAATAGCAGGGTCAAATTTGCATTTGTAATGGTCACAGACTTTGTACCAGGTTTCTATGTGTACAGGAAGGGAATCGGACAACGTTCCATCTAGATCAAAAATCAGTGCCTCAGCGTCCGGATGTTTATCGAGTTTCATGTTTTTCAACTTTGCTGCAAAATTAAGCTTTTAATTGCTTCCAAAAATAAATCAGCAGAATAAACGAGTTCGTTTACTGAAAATTAAGCTTGAATTAATTTTTTCATCCTTACTCGTGAATCAGCTTAAAAAGCTTATGAAAATTCCTGACGAGTTCCCGGAGTTTCAAAACTAAGATGATCGGTATTATTCATTTCCACTACCCGATGCTTTCCATCGGCATGAAGTTCCACCCGACAAACCGAGGTATTTTTGACCGGTTCCCATGAAAAATATTCGGATGCTGGTTTTCTGGTAATCACTGTTCGCAAAGCCCGGATCAAACCACCGTGTGTCATGGCCATCACCCGCATTCCTTCATGCCTTTCCAATACTAAATCGATGTATTTTTGTGCGCGGGCCATCATATCTTCATTCGTTTCTGCACCGTCCGGCAGGTATTCCCAATGCCAATCATCCGGAAATGGCTTACCTTCCCACGAAGCTAGATATCGTTCCCGCAACAACGGTTCAGTGTTGAACGGCAACTTGGGGTGGTACTTCAAAATTTCAGCCGATGTATCAATTGTCCGTTGTAAATCGCTGGAATAAAACACATCAATCGCTTCCTCTTTCAGCCTTTCAGCCAATAATTTCGCTTGGTTGACACCTAGTTCAGACAATGTTCCCTGTTGTTGCCCCTGGCAAAGATTGTTGGCGTTTTCGATGGTTTCTCCGTGTCTTATAATGGTGAGTTGTATCATGTATCAAGTTGCTTTTGCAGATTAAAATAAGCCGATTTTTCAAAAACTGAAGGTGAAGTTTGTTTTATCACATTACGACAACTGATCGTGCATTCTGTTCAAAAAAATTCCTTATGCCATTGCTGCTAATTGAACCTCTTCTTGTAAAATTTGAGGTGAAAATAAAAGCTTTTTCGAATTCTTCCTACCATAAATCTAATTTCAATATTGGTTCTTCAAACAATGAAAAAAGTGAACTGTTATTCATTTCAGAAACCCAAATTTAAAACCCCATGAATGCTATTCTAAAACAAGTTATTACAAGCATCCTTCTGCTTGTAATTTTCGGATGTAACAACAAGCCATCCGAAAAAATCAACCGTCTACAAAACCAGCTCGACAGTGTACAGGCAAAGCTGAATGATAGCTACAAACCCGGACTTGGAGAGTTTATGGGCAATGTACAGGCGCATCACATCAAATTATGGTTTGCGGGAACAAACGAAAACTGGAAATTAGCCGGTTTTGAAATCCACGAACTGATGGAATTGTTTGATGATGTTGAACACTTTGCCAACGATCGCCCTGAAACCAAGCTGGTTCCGATGATTCGAGCTTCGATCGACAGCGTGAATAGTGCTGTTCAACAAAAAAATATAACACAATTTAAAACCAGCTATTCATTGATGACCAACACCTGCAACCAATGTCATCAAGCGACAGAGCACGAATTCAACGTCATTAAAATCCCGGACAACCATCCGTTTAGTGATCAGGAGTTTGGGCTAAAATAAGAAATTCATTAAGAATATTGGATTTTTACGATCTTTGACACAGCGAAATACATGGCTATACGCTTATGAATATGGCAAAGTTTGATTTAAGGAAAGAAATAGATTTGAGCGATTAATTTTATTGTTTGTAACGAACTCGTTTCGGAACCTCCCCGCTCCCCACTCCATCCCGTTTTCGGAATGGGTGCAATTGCACTCCCAAATCATTTTCATAACTTAGCATAAACAAATAAAACACCCACCATGTACGAACTTGAACAAGTATTTCAAAACACTGCTTTTGTAATTAATTTCATCATTCAAATTATTTTATTGATTGTATTTCTATGCTTGGCATGGAATGTTTCAAAAATTAGAAAAACACTTTCAAAGGATGACGACTCAATTATGATTTCTGATGCACGTCGCATGGTTTTTAAAGGTGATCAGAGCAAGGCAATCGATATTTATTACGATTTGCTCTATTATTATCGTTTTCAGTATAATCCTCCAGAAAAACAAATGAAGATCGACA
>DATFMO010000467.1:0-3580 GCA_035266925.1 Sunxiuqinia sp.
CGACCTATTTAAAATGGTGGATCAATGAAAGTGGCTACGGTTTTTATGTTTTTGTCGGATTATTCCTGGCACTCTATGGTATCAACTTTTTTAAAACCGTCGATCTCACCGGTTTATTCGGCCAATTTTTCGATACGATTCTTCATCAACCAGCTCTTGCATTTGTGCTAATCATTCCGGTTGTCACATTTTACCTGTTAAATGACCGATATCTGCGAAGCAACCTCTACCTGAACTTAGTCGATAAAAAACAGAAAGACTCCACCGTTCGTGATTTTTCATGGATGAACCGGTTCGGCGATTATGGCAAGTTTATTTCACTTGATGTTCGGATGATTTGGCGGAACAAACGGCCGCGGACACAATTCATGATGACTATTCTCTTTCTGTTTTATGGATTGCTTATCTATAAAGATCAGGGGCATGGCATTCCTGATTTCATGTTCATTATTGGCGGATTAATGATGGTTTCCTTCTTCTCCATCTCCATTGGGCAGTTTTTCCCGGCCTGGCACAGCCAATATTTTGCCATGCTGATGACGCAGAATTTTAAAATGAAGCAATTCCTACAAGCATTTTATTACATGAATGTGGCTGCTTCATTTGTTTATTTCCTGCTTTCCTTGCCTTATACATTAATTGATACACGTGTCATTTATTATCATTCGGCCATGTTGATTTATCACATTGGGGTCAACATGAACCTAATATTTTTCTTTGGAAAAAACAGCAAACGAGCGCTGGATCTCAGTGGATCATCCATGTTCAATTACCAGGGAATGGGCGCCACCCAATGGTTGATGGTTTTTCCGTTGGTTTTCGGACCACTAATTATTTATGCGTTGCTCAAACTGGCACTTGGAGCTAGCGGAGCTCTGCTTGTTCTGGGAGGATTGGGTGCCGTAGGCATTTTGCTTCAACCTCACTTATTTAATTATTTCACCAAAGCATATCTTCAACAAAAACATCGTTTAATTCGCGACTATAAAAATTCATGATCATGATTAACGTACATAGCCTGATTAAAGCATACAACAAAGAAATCGTTCTGAATATTCCGGAATTGACCATTCAACGAGGCGAAGTATTTGGCCTGGTTGGCAACAACGGAGCTGGTAAAACAACATTCTTCAATCTAATACTCGACTTGATTTTACCAAGCAAAGGACACATCATCAACAACGAAGTCAAGGTGCAGGAATCCGAAGATTGGAAAGCATTCACCGGTGCATTCATCGACGAATCATTCACCATCGGCTACCTCACAGCTGACGAATATTTTGGTTTCATCGCTGAATTACGAGAGATGAACCAGGCTGACCTGGAGAAGCATCTCGGTCGGTACACTGACTTTTTCAACGGTGAGATTCGTGGTAAAAAGAAATTTATTCGTGATATGAGCAAAGGAAATCAGAAGAAAGTGGGCATAGCCGCGGCCATGATGGGCAATCCTGAAGTGGTGGTTCTGGATGAACCTTTCGCTAACCTGGATCCTGGTTCACAATTCAAACTGCGACAACTCATCAAAGACCAAGTCGCCGAAAAAGGCACGACTTTCCTGATTTCAAGCCATACGCTGGACAATATCACTGATGTATGTTCCAGAATCGTCATTCTCGAAAAAGGGAAGATTGTGAAAGACGTTGCTAAAACCGCATCAACTTTAAAAGAAATTGAGGCATTCTTTACAGGAGTTGTAGTTGAAGAAAGTAATTTCAATTTGGATTGACAATGTGGATTCAATCTTTTGTCAGTTCAATTTTAATGCTTTGCGATCAATTTTGCCGGTCGCTGTGAGTGGAAGCTTTTCGACGAATAATATTTTCCGGGGAATTTCATACTTATCAAGCCGTTCCTGGCAAATCGATAATAAACTGGACAGTCTTTGTGGACTTTCAACTGCCTCAACAACTAGCACAAGCTGTTCACCAAGAACATCGTGTGGTTCAGACGAAATGGCAAATGGGGTATCAATATATTTTTCAAGCTTCCGTTCCAGATGCTCCGGTAAAAACTTAAGGCCGCCAGAAATAATCACATGATCGGCGCGACCAAGAATTTTAAAGGACTTCTCGTTCTTTAATTCAGCGAGATCAGTTGTTTGAAGGTAAGAATCGTCAAGCCCTGGCATGAAAATCTGCAAACATTTTTCCTCAGAAAGTTCAACATGAATATTCTCCAAACAATGGTAATATCCATCTGCATATTTGCCATTGATCTTCCGCAAAGCTACATGTGTTGCCGTTTCAGTCATGCTGTAACTGGAATAACAAGCAGTCTTCAATCCAAGTAATTGATCTTCCATCAACTGAGGTACCGAAGAACCACCAATCAATAACATTTCCAAATTCAAATCAGGGACATTACGCCCAAGATCCAATACCTTTTGAACCTGGTTAGGAACCATCGCTGCAAAACGAAAGTGTTTATGTTTGAGGAAATCAAAGTCGGTTTGTGGATCAATTACAAATAAATTGAGATTGCCAATCAGTGCGCGAACAATCATCAATTTCCCAGCAACGTATTTCGAAGGTAGACAATGTAATACCGGGTCTTCCCTTTTCAATTTAAAATATCGAAGTGTTCGTTTGGCGCTGGCGGCCACAAATTCCTTCGGCAATGTTATTGATTTCGGGCTCCCAGTGCTCCCCGATGTGTGAACTTCAATTGAATCCCGCTCCTGATCATACCAGTCTGCCAGAAAATCCAGTAAATCTTTTTCCCATCCGTATTTGTCATGCCGACTTTTAATTAAGTCGTCAACATTTCGCGGTTTTCCATTGTACACTATTTGAGATGGAAATAAATTCATAGTTGAGGGCACCTTTTCTAGTTTTCTAATTAATTCTACTTTGACACTTTTGAAAAATCCGGCTGTTTTTACCCTGCCCCCTAAAGGGAACAGCCAGATTTTTCTCCTGACACCCTTTAGTTGGGGTAAATCGGGAGAAAAATCGAATACAAACCTTAATCTGTTATAGTAGAGTTAAGATAATCTACCTTAAAATTACAAAACTTCTTTGAAATGATAATTGATTGTGGGATCAAACCATAACTTTTCCCCCACAATTTTTAACGGTGAAATAATATTATTCGTAAAAAGTTGACCTGTCCCCAGTCCTTGATGCATCTTAACATGTTTAGTGAATGTCCATTGCGCGATCGCATTCAAACCGATGTTTGACTCCAGGTAAGAAGTAATCCACCACCCGATTGAACGCTCTTCTGCCAAGTCGATCCACTCATCGCAACCAGAAATCCCCCCGTGCAAGCTGGGTTTTAAAATGAGGTATTGGGGTTGAATGGTGTCCAGTAGTTTTTCTTTCTCTCCCCGCTGATTGATGCCAATCAACTCTTCATCCAATGCGATTGAAACAGGGCTTTCTTCAACTAACTTTCTCATTTGCTGCCACTGCCCCGCAGCAATTGGTTGCTCTATAGAATGAATCTGAAGCTCTGCCAATCGATTCAGTTTCGAGATCGCTTCGTTCGGATCAAAAGCACCGTTGGCATCAACCCTCAATGTCATCTGTTCCGAATCAAATTGCTTCCGAATGCCTCGCAGCAATCCCAGCTCGTT
>DATFMO010000468.1:0-16619 GCA_035266925.1 Sunxiuqinia sp.
AAACATCCTAAAGAAAGAAAAAACTTCGGTCATCTATTGTTCCCTGGGCATGCTGGTTGATTTCTGTACCAAGAAAAAAATCAAGCTATACCAAAAAATCAGGGATGTGGCCTTGCTTGACAAAAACAGTCATTACATTCTCGGTACAGGTGATGATCTCGATAACTCCAATCTTTTGCCACTGCCCCCCAATTTGTTTGTCTTTAAAAGCCTACCACAAAAGGATCTGCTAAAATACTGTACCATCATGATCAACCATGGTGGCTTGAACAGCATTACCGAGTGTATTTTCAACGAAGTACCAATCATTGCCTATCCACCCTCACACAAGGCTGACCACTCGAGCAACTCGGCAAAGGTGGTTTATCATGGGCTGGGGTTACGCGGCAAAATAGGACGAGACAGCCCGCGTGCTATTTTGAGAAAGATCAATCGCATCCGGAATGACTATACCTGGTATCAAAATAATATTCGCCGGATGAAGAAAAAGTTTGAACAAAAAAACCAATCCACCGACATCGTAAACATCGTTGAATCAATGATAACCAATTATGAAAGAAAACAGTGACACATTAGCCCGGATAAAAAAAACTTTCACAAAACAGTATAGTCAATACTACTGCGGATTGGCATGTTTGACTTCGATCGTGAAATACCACGGGGGTGAAATTTCACAGGAAAAATTGCGTGACAACAGTGGAACAACTTTCGAGGGAACCAGTTTGCTGGGTTTGTTCCAATCGTCCCAGAAACTGGGATTTGAAGCAAAAGGATATGAAGCAGATATTGAAAACCTGAAGCAAATTGACATACCGGTTATTCTCCACATTCTAAAAGATGGGAACCTTGAACATTATGTTGTTTGCTATGGCTATGAAAACGGAAGTTTCGTTGTTGGCGACCCGAGCTGGGGCATTATTGAATACCGGGAGGAAGAACTTGATGCCCTCTGGAAATCGAAAGCCTTGTTATGGCTAAAACCTGGGAAAGAATTTATTCGGTTAAAAATACAGTCAAAAAACAAACAAGCCTGGTTCAAAGAATTGATAAAGGATGACATTCCGGTATTATTGGTAGCTGCTTTCATGGGGATGGTATTATCAATCCTCAGCCTTGCTGTGGCAATCTACACGCAGAAACTAATCGACAAAATTTTACCTTCGGGAGACAGCTCCCTGCTTTTCAAAAGTCTTGGGATTTTTGTGCTCATTTTATTGGCCAAAGCGCTGGTTGGTTATGTAAGAGGAATCTTCCTTATCAGGCAAAGCAAAGATATGAATATCCGTATTGTGTCATCATTTTTTTCAAAGCTGCTCTTCCTCCCCCAAAACTTTTTCAACAGCATTTCCACGGGTGACATGATTGGTCTCCTGAACGACTCCCAGCGGATACAGCGTGTGGTTATTAAACTTAGCAGCAACATCCTGATCGATTTATTGATCGTCATTGCCTCACTGGTTTATATTTTCATGTTATCGGTTTCGACGTGGCTGATCGCTTTGTTGCCGATGCCTGTTTTTGGGTTATTGGCCTTGAGGTATAACAGGAAAGTGATCGATCGACAAAGGGAAGTAATGCAAACCTACGCACTTACTGAAAGTAAATATATTGAAACGATCCAGGGTATTCAGGTGATCAAATCAGGAAATAAAGAAACTCTGCTTGCCAAGGCCGTTCAAACCATTTACAATTTCTTTCAGGGCAAGGTTTACGAACTCGGGATTCTGGGCAATAAAATTAACTTTTGGGCACAAGTTGGCAGTGTACTTCTTCTCTCGGGAGTTATTTTCCAAACTTCTTTACTCGTGTTGGACAAACAACTTCTGCTAGGGCAAATGATGGCAATAGTCTCGATCATGGGAGGACTGATCACATCGGTTATTAATATCGCCATGGCCAATATCCAGTTGCAGGAAGCAAAAGTAGCTTTCGACCGAATGTATGAATTTGCTGCCATTGAACCGGAATATTCCAATCAGAAGATTGAACAAAGAAGTATTGACATCCAGGAACTTTCCATTCAAGACTTGAGTTTCAGGTTTCCTGGCAAACGTTTGTTGCTAAAAGATATCTCGATGTCTATCCGAAAAGGTGAAATTGTGACCATTTTCGGTGAGATTGGTTGTGGGAAAAGTACCCTGATTTCGATTCTTCAACGTTTTTACCCGTTTGAGTCAGGTCAAATTATACTCAATGAAAATACAAATTGGAATACGATTAGCAATAAATACTGGAGGGAACAAACAGCCTACGTGTCCCAACAGGTAAAACTTTTCAACGGAACCATCCTGGAAAATATTGGCATGGAAGAATATTTAAACCAGGAAAAGATTATCAGCTTTTGCCATGAATTAGGTTTAGATCGATTCATAAGCGAATTTCAACAAGGATATGCAACGATTATAAATGAGAGCAGCACGAATCTTTCAGGAGGGCAACAACAACTCATTGCCCTAGCCCGTGCACTGTACCAAAAACCACAAATTCTCTTGCTTGATGAAGCAACAGCTTCAATGGACCGTCGAACAGAACAGTTTGTCATCAACTTGCTCAATAAACTCAAAAAGGAAATGATAATAATCTTTGTAACCCACCGGGTTCAACTTGCCAAGCAAACAGAAAGGATCTTTGTGATTGATAATCAAGAAATAGGCTACTATGGGACGCATAACGAGTTACTTGTTCAAAACAACATTTATAAAGAAGCATTTGAGGCGCAATTGATAATTTAATTGATTTTAGCAAGATGAAAGAATAGGAATAATTTTTATAATTTGGTCAACTCTCCTCCAAAGAATAAGACCTTTCAATTGGTGTGTTATTTAGAGAAAAAAACGCTACAAAAAATCGACTTTGGCTACTTAATTCAACTTAAAGCGCTTCATGACTTTATATTCTGGCCCATCAGGTTTTAAAATACTTTCATAAAAAACAATCTGACGAACATCAATCTGTTGAGCCGGTGCTTGATCAAACCGGTCAAGGCAATTATAAAACGCATGCTCATCCTTTACATGCTTCACTCGTCCCAAAGTCAGATGAGGCTTAAATTTCATGTTCGGATCAAATCCAATTTCCGTCAAGGTATTTTCCAGTTTGTTCACGAAATCGGCCAGTGCATCGGATTGAGCTATGTCAATAAAAATGACGGCTGGCTTTCCCCGCTTTTTGAAATGCCCCAATCGTTCCAATTGAAAAGAGAACCCGTTTTGCGTATAGCAAAACCCATCCAAAGCTGCCTCTACTTGTTCAACCTGATGCGGGGCAACATTGCCTAGAAAACGAAGCGTCAAGTGCAGGTTTTCATCTGGCACCCACCGGATATTTTCTTGCTTCAAATCGTTCTTGAGCTGTTGCCAAACTTGTTTAAATTGGTCATTTAGTTCAATTTTTATGGCAACAAATACACGTTTCATTCTCCTTCAAAATTATCAGGCTGGCCACCAAAGCGTCACATCCAGATTTGTTGTTTTCAATCAATTATCCTGAGAACAGTGGAAAACAATTGAATACAATCTTATACAATCGCTTCCAACCGTATTCCCTGGCTTTCAATTGCTTTCGAACTTTGCTCCCCTTAATGCCGCATGTCATAGAATCTTATTTTTACTAAATTCATATCAAGGTAAAAATTCGTTCTTCTTAAAGTGTCCCAGCTTCAATGCGGCGAACGATCTGTTCAATCAAATAATCTTCCATAAATGGATCGTATTCCGCTTTCAGGTCATTCCCAAAAATTCGAGCAACGCCCTGCCAAAAGAAAGCGGTAAATCCACCTTTCACATCTTTAATCAATTCATACGAGGTGTGTCCCGTCTGCCGGTCAATCAACTTAATCAATATTCGTCCTTCGGAAATGGAGAGCTTTTTCAACTCCGACCCGTAGCGAGCGAAAAGTTCTTTTTCAACCTGTTTCACATATTTTCGGCGCTCGCGGTCTGTTTTCGCTGCCAGATATTCATCATTGTATTTTTCCATCAGCTTGCCGGCAGCCACCGCATATGGATAGACCTTTTTCACCTTTCGTTCCAGTCGCCAGTATCGCCGTTCCTCTCGCCGACTATGAAACTTTGGCTTCGGAAAAACCGATATCGGATCCAGTGTCTGATGGGGCAAAGTATCCCCGCCTTCCTCAACGCCATTCAAAACATTGATAGAGTCGCGGGCCTGCGCAAAGCTGTTTTTAGCAAGCCCCAAAATGAGTATCAGAATGACATAAACCAGTTTCATGACTTAGCATACGAAGATACAACATGTTATTTAACTTGAAACGAATCGAAGGTGTTTCAGATTATCTTCTGCCGCCTATTGTTATCTTTGTGGAAATTTAGAAAAGGGTAAATTATGTCTGATTCATTAAACGTAAACGTCACATCTGAGTTTGGGGAACTCGAGGGCGTTATTGTTCACACACCGGGGCTTGAGGTGGAAGAGATGACACCGGAAACGGCTAAGCGGGCATTGTATAGCGACATCCTGAATTTGGCTGTCGCCGGAAAAGAATATGCACAATTCAAAGGAGTGCTTTCCAAAGTCAGTCAGTGTTTTGAAGTGAAAGACTTGTTGACCGATGTTTTGAGTAATGAAAAAGTTAAAGAGAGCCTGCTGACTGAAATTTGCAGCCAGGAGAGAGCCATTGATATTCTGCCGTCGCTGAACGAAATTTCAAACGACGAGCTGGCACGTCAACTGATTCAAGGCGTGCCCATTAAACGCGACAACCTGACTCGCTACCTGAGTGAGGAACATTTTAGCCTGGCGCCTTTGCACAACTTTTTATTCACCAGAGATGCATCCATGTCGTATCGCAATGAAGTACTGATTGGGCGAATGGCCAATAAAGTGCGGGACCGCGAAGCATTGATCATGGATGCCATTTTCAATCACCATCCCAAAGTTGAAACAAACACACTGAATGCCCAGCGATCGGATCTGCTATCAGCCGGGAAAGACATTAAAATTGAAGGCGGTGACTTCCAGGTGGCCAAAGAGAATGTGTTGGTGATTGGCACTGGCATTCGAACCAGCACCGAGGGTATTGATTTCATCCTGGAACAAATTAAAGCCCGGAAAGAACCGATCAACCATGTGATTGTGCAGGAATTACCTGATACGCCCGAATCCTTCATTCATTTGGATATGGTGTTCACCATTTTGGATCGTGATACTTGCATGGTTTATGAACCATTGATTTTGGGCACCAACCGATATCACACCATTCACATTCAGGTAGAAAATGGCGAAGTATCGTCGATTTCCGAAGAGAAAAACCTATTGCAAGCGCTGAAAAAATTGGGGATGGATTTGAATCCGATTCAATGTGGTGGCTCCAGGGATATTTGGACACAGGAGCGGGAACAATGGCACAGTGGAGCTAACTTTTTCGCCATAGCACCGGGGCAGGTTATCGGGTACGAACGAAACGTCAATACAGTAGAAGAATTAAATAAATATGGTTTTGACGTGATAAAAGCCGAAGATTTTATTGCTGGCAACGCTGAACTTCCAGCCAACAAAAAATGTATCATCACAATTGCCGGATCAGAACTCGCGCGTGGTGGCGGCGGTGCCCGTTGCATGAGCATGCCTTTCCGCCGGAAACCAATCGAATGGTAAAATACGATGCGAAAACTACGAACAAACGAGCTCGGGCGAATTAGCGCCGAAGAATATAAACAAGTTGAGAAAACACCGATCGTGGTCGTTCTGGATAATATCCGGAGCTGCAACAACATTGGCTCAGTATTCCGTACGTCGGATGCTTTGTTAATTGAAGCGATTCACCTTTGCGGCATTACAGCCACGCCTCCAAATAACGAAATCCACAAAACAGCGCTGGACGCTGAAAAATCGGTGCCCTGGCAATATTTTGGAAAAACGGAAGATTCTGTGGCTAAATTAAAAGAAGATGGCTATCGGATTTTCGCCATTGAGCAAGTTGAGAACAGCATTATTCTGCCTGATTTCAACGCGAAAGGCAATGATAAACTGGCGTTGGTTTTCGGCAATGAAGTGAAAGGCGTTCAGCAGCAAATCGTGAATTTGTGCGATGGCGCTATTGAAATCCCACAGTTTGGTATGAAACATTCATTCAATATTTCCGTGAGTGCCGGAATCGTGTTGTGGGACTTATTTAAAAAGTATCGATTCTGATAAGAAAATAATTTCAAGTTTCTTAAATAAGAAAGGCGAGCTCAACTGAGCTCGCCTTTCTTTATGGTTATTGTTGTTTGTTCAATTACTTAACAATTGCCTGAAATTTAGGATCTTTGAAATATTTCGCAAATTCCATATCCGTAGCAATTTTTGCTTTCAAGCTAGCATCAGCATCAACTGCTTTTTGCAGGCTATCATACATCAGGTTGTCTTTTGCGGTGCGTGCACCTACAATTGCAATGAGGTAGTTTTGCATACCAGCGTTGTCGCCTTTGTAAGACTGGAATACTTTCAATGCTCCGTTGTTGTCATTGGTCAACAATTTGGCCAACCCTTCATTCAATGTTTCAGAATCAGTCAACAACGTCACTGCTTTGTCGTATTCAGCTTTTTTGATGGCTACAATACCCAGGTTGTAGTTCACAGCATCACCAGCGCCAGAAGCGGCACCAAACAAAGTTTCGGCTTTGTCGATATTGTTGTCTTTCAACTCAACTGCACCAAGGTTATTTTTGATGATTGGTTCGCTGCTTGCCAAACCTTCAGCTTTTTCGAACAATGATTTTGCATCATCATATTTTCCTTGACGACACATGATCACACCAGCATTGTTATAACCTCTCCAATCTTTTGAATAAACTTTCATGAATGAGTTGTAAATGCTCAGCTTTTTATTCAAATCTGTTGTTAAAGTCGCAGCATAAAGCAATTCTGCTGGATTCAATGAAGCAGGATCAGAATCGGCCATTGAAGCGATTTCTTCGTCTGTCTTACCAATCAAATCAACACTTGATGTGATTTTTGAACGACGCAGTTTTGGAAGAATTTTTTCAGCAACAACATTGAATGCCTGAGACAAGTTTCTGATTTCGCGTTCGCGAACTTCAGGATCTGAGTACATAGAAAGAACACGCAAGATCAGGTCTTTATCCTGAATGTTTGATTTTTCCATCAAATCTTTGAAACCAGCCCAGTCTTCAGGAGTGAATTTTGTTTTCAATTCAGCTTCCACATCTTCTTTTTTCAATTGACGTTTAACAACTTTATCAGAAGACTTTTCACGCATTTGCGCCAATTTGTCGTTCCAGTCATAAGCACCGTCAGGTGAAGCATAAGCTGAGATTTGTACATCTTTCAGTTTTTTACGTTCCTGGTCGTAAGCATCTTTAGTGTATGCATACAATTTTTTGATGTCCTCATCTTTCAACTGGCTTCCGCGCACATAAGAACTGTTGATCAGGTAATGAATGTCTGCTTCGTAAGAATCAGGTACGACACGTTGAAATTTGTCGATGTTCGGGTCATAAACACCAGTCGTATTTTTCTCGCGCTGTACACCAATAATAGTTTTTGGTTGATTGATCACTAAAGTTGAAGTAGCAATAACACCATCAGCAACTTTTACAGGCTCGAAGTCTACACTTTTGGAACCTTTTGAAGCAGTCATGCGAATTTCCAGGTCAGAGAGACGCATTCCATCGTTGTAATCGACTGTTCCTTTGTACGCAAAACTTCCACCGTCAGAGTAACTGATCACTTTATTGTTGGCATCAACTTTCTCTCCCTGCACGGTCACTGGCTCATACGCTTTTTCTCCACCGTCGTATTTCAAAACCGGTGTCGCAACCAACGTGGCTTTTTTGTTGAAGTAAGATGCTGGGAAACGACCGTTGATCGCAACATCTACTTTTCCGGCATGAGTTTCCAGGATTTCAGGAGTAACCTTGTAATTGATTTGATCTGCATTTTTCTTCATTTTTTGCAAGCTAGAGCACCCCGCAAAAAGTGTAGCAGCCAAAACAAAAGAGGCTAGAGGTTTAAAACTAAATTTTTTCATGTTGACAGTATTAAAATATTTGTTTTTGTATAAATTACACAACTTGTTCACAAAATTAGCAATGTTTTAGTGAAAAAAAAGGATATGTTCTACTTTTTTAGTCCATCAAAACCCTGTTAATCCCGTGATTGTAGTCGTTTTCGAATATAACGGACAGGAGTCGTTTATAGTGCTTTTCATCCTTGACAAAATCGATCTTATTGGTATCGACAACAAGGATCGGAAAGTCAGTTTGATGTTTAAAAAAACGGAAATATCCTTCTTCTATTTTACCCAAATATTCCGGTGAAATATTTTGCTCGTAGTCACGTCCCCGTTTGCGAATATTTTTCACCAGGTTATCCAAATTCTGATGCAGGTACACGTATAAATCAGGCTTGGGAAGTTTCTCGTAGATGATATTGAAAAAGCGATGGTACAAATTATACTCGTCAGATGACAATGTATTTTGCGCAAATATCAACGATTTCATAAAATAATAATCCGATACCAGGAATGAACTGAACAGCTCGAATTCACGGATATTATGTTTCAGTTGATTGTAACGATCAGCCAGGAAGGACATCTCCAAGGGAAAGGCAAACTTCTCCTGGTCATCGTAAAACTTGGGCAAAAAAGGATTATCATCGAAGCCCTCAAAAAGTGTTCTTGCCTGATAATCACGAGCAATCATATCCACCAGTGTGGTTTTTCCTGAGCCGATGTTTCCTTCTATGACTAAATAATTGATTTTCATATTAAAGAAATCCCGGGAGTACTGTTTCTTCCGGGACATAAAAATACAATATTTCCGAGTGATTCAAGGATTCTTGCTACATTTTCATGTCTAAATGATAGAACAGAAATGACCAAACATCGGAGTATTCATCGATCATTTTTGAAATGGGTTTTCCCGCACCATGTCCCGCTTTGATATCGATCCGGATCAGCTTGGGTAATTCGCCGGTATCATAGGCCTGCATTCTAGCAATGTATTTGAATGAATGTGCCGGCACCACGCGATCATCATGGTCTGCGGTGGTCACCAACACAGCCGGGTAATCAACACCATTCTTAATATTGTGGTAGGGTGAATAATGATAGAGGTAGTCAAACATTTTCTTACTATCTGCACTGGTTCCATAATCGCCTGCCCAAGCCCAACCAATGGTAAACTTCTGGTAACGAAGCATGTCCATGACGCCCACCGCCGGCAAAGCCACTTTGAATAAGTCAGGTCGCTGGTTAATGACCGCACCCACCAGCAGTCCGCCGTTTGATCCGCCCATCACAGCCAACTTGTTGCTATTGGTATATTTCTGATTGATCAGGTATTGAGCTGCGCCAATAAAATCGTCAAATACATTTTGCTTTTTAAGCTTGGTTCCGGCTTCGTGCCATTCCTCGCCGTACTCACCTCCTCCACGAATGTTGGGCACAGCAAACACGCCGCCGTTCTGCATAAAAACAAGACGGGTAGAAGAAAAAACTGGTGTCATACTGATGTTGAAACCACCGTAGCCGTATAACAACGTCGGATTGTTTCCATTCAGCTTAATCCCTTTTTTATGCACAATGAAAATAGGAACTCGGGTGCCATCCTTCGATTTATAAAAATCTTGCTTGACCACAAAGTCATCCGGGTTGAAGCTAATTTCCGGACGATAAAACAAGCTCGATTTTTCGGTTCGAAAATCGTATTGGTAAATTTCGACCGGCGTATTAAATGACGTGTAGCTATAAAAAGCGACTGGATCATCCTTTTGGCCGGAAAAAGTTCCAGCGCTTCCGATTCCCGGCAAAGCAATCTCATGCTCAAACTTTCCATCGTAATCGTAAACTTCCACAACACAATGAGCATCTTTCATATATTCAGTCACAATTTTGCCGTCAACCAAGCTGGCCGACTGCAGCACCTCCAACTTTTCGGGAATCGTCTCCACCCAATTTTTTTCAGACGGATGGTTCATGTCAATTTTCACCAAGCGATACTTCGGCGCTTTGTAATTGGTGCGCACAAAAAGGTCATCACCCACATTGTCAACCACCACATACTCATAGTCAAAGCTTGTCATCAGCGGCACATAGTTTGCTCCAGCTTTAGCCATGTCCCGCACTGAAAGCGCATTTCCATTGGATGCCTCTGCCATGGCAACACAGAGGAAGCGCTTGTCTTCCGTCATGGAAGCAAAAAACATACGCTGCGGTCTTTCGGGATCGCTCATTATCAGTTGATCGTCACTTTGGCTTGTTCCCAATTTATGGTAAAAGATTTTCTGATTTTCGCTGGATTCTGAATATTCGGCTCCAGCATCTGGCTCAGCATACGCACTGTAATAAAATCCATTTTTGAACCAAGCCAATTCGGAGAACTTCACCCACTTGATGTGATCTTTCAAAGTCTCCCCTGTTTCAATATTTTTCACGAAAATTTCATTCCAATCCGATCCTGAGCGCGACACCATGTAAACGAGGTAACTCCCATCATCAGACACTTCAATATCCGTCAACGAAACAGTTCCATCTTTTGATAACTTGTTTGGATCAAGCAATAATTTGGGTTCAGCGGCCAAATCATCTGTCATGTACAATACATTCTGATCCTGCAAGCCATCATTCTTATAAAAAAAGTATTTTCCCCTTTTTTTAAGTGGTGTCCCCATCCGCGGATAATTCAACACCTTCGTAAGTTGTTGCCTGATTTTATCGCAATTGGGCAGTTGTCTTAGATAAGCGAATGTGGTTGCATTTTCAGCTTTTACCCAGTCGGCTGTTTCTTTGGAATTATCATCTTCCAGCCACCGATAGGGGTCAGCAACTTTGGTCCCGAAATAAACATCTACGACATCATCTTTGCGTGTTTCGGGGTATTTCAATGATTGATCAGAACATGAAATCATAGCAAAAAATAGGATTAAAAGAATACCACTTTTCATTACAGACCGATATTTCCATAATTATCTGTCTGAGATTCAGAAAAACATTACAGGATTTTTTTGGTTGCCCGGATTTTACCATCCTTTTTGGCACCATAAAACTGGCCGGCCAACAAACCAAGAATGAATCCCGGTACCACGAAGTACCAGTGATCGATCGAGGGAAATAGCAAACTCACCAGGAAAGTAACGCCGGTGGTGGCAAGTGTAAAATAAAAACTGTTGATGTAGGTAAAATAGAACGGCGGATAAAACCCATGCTTCTTTTTCATGTGACGGGCCAACTGGTCGATGTGACGATCATATTGACGGCGACTTCTTCCCGGGGAATGTATAGCGTTTTGAATGGTTTTCAGTTGCTCTTCAACCTGGGGCTTAAAATGGTTGCATTCTGGGCAGCTGGGAGCAAATTGGTCAACACGTTCCACCATCCGCATGTATTCTTCCAAACGAAAAAAGCGCAAGTCCTTGTCTCGCGAACCTTTCAGCTCGTCATGCAACTTGCCAATTATTTCTTTGCTCCAATCAGACATAATGAGGGATAAAAAAATGCCCGACTAAGCGGGCATTTATCTGTTATAAAATTAATTTCTATTATCTCGGTCTCTTGGTGGACGACGGTCTCCCCGGCGATCGCGATTATCACGATTGTTGTTGTCACGACGAGGTGGACGACGATCACCACGATCACCACGATCGTTGCTGCGCTCTACATAACCTTCCGGTTTTGGAAGCAATGCTTTACGCGAAAGTTTCAATTTTCCATCGCGGTCAATGTCCAGCAACTTCACTTCCACTTCATCACCTACTTTCAGGGCATCTTCCACATTAGACAAACGCTCCCAGGTAATTTCAGAAATGTGAAGCAGACCTTCTTTTCCAGGCATTATTTCTATAAAGGCTCCAAAGGTGGTGATGTTCTTCACTTTACCTTTGTAGGTTTCTCCCTTTTCGGGCAGTGCAATAATCCGCTTCACGCGCTCTTTTGCAGCATCCAGTGCTTCTTTATTTAAACCAGATATTTCAACCCACCCAAAATCGTCGCGCTCTTCGATGACGATAACGGTATTGGTTTCTTCCTGCATTTGCTGAATGTTTTTACCTCCAGGTCCGATGATTGGTCCAATCATGTCTTTTGGAATCTGGATGGTTTCTACGCGTGGTACATTTGGTTTGTACTCAGCACGTGGTTCAGAAATAACCTCGAGGATTTTTCCAAGGATATGCTCGCGTCCTTCTTTAGCCTGGTGCAATGCTTGTGAAAGCACTTCATAAGAAAGTCCGTCAACTTTGATGTCCATCTGAGTTGCCGTGATTCCCTTTTCAGTACCGGTTACTTTGAAGTCCATATCTCCGAGGTGATCTTCGTCTCCCAGGATATCCGAAAGAACAGCGAATTTATCCGAGTCTTTGTCTGTAATCAATCCCATAGCGATACCAGAAACCGGGCGTTTCATTTTCATACCGGCGTCCATCATACACATGGTTCCGGCACAAACAGTAGCCATGGATGATGATCCGTTTGATTCCAGAATATCAGAAACTACACGTACGACGTACGGGAAATCCTCAGGAATCATGCGTTTCAAGGCACGAAAAGCGAGGTTACCGTGACCAATTTCACGACGACCTAAACCACGAGGTGTTTTTGGCTCACCCACACAGAATGGTGGAAAGTTGTAATGCAACAGGAATTTCTCAGTTCCCTGGTAAGTCACATTATCAATCTTTTTAATGTCCATTTTGGTTCCCAAGGTAATGGATGAAAGCGATTGTGTTTCACCACGTGTGAAAAGGGCAGAACCATGCGCACCCGGCAAATAATCAACTTCACCCCAAATCGGACGAATTTCATTGGTTTTTCGACCATCCAGACGAATACCATCATCCAAAATCATGCGACGCATGGCTTCGCCTTCTACTTTATGGTAGTAACGACGGATCAGTTTTTCATCCTGTTCCAGGTCGATTTCTTCATTTTCAGCGTTGGCCTCTTTGTAAGCTTCCACGTAATCATCTACAATCTTGGCAAATGACTCCATACGTTGATGCTTGTCGTTGATTTGTTGTTTCGCCAATTCATAACATGGCTGAAACAAATCTGTAGTCACTTTTGCTTTTAGTTCTTCGTTGTTTACTTCGTGAGCGTATTCACGTTTTACAACACCAACTTCAGCTGCCATTTCTTCCTGAACTTTACAATGAACTTTAATGGCATCATGAGCAACCTTAATAGCTTCAAGCATATCTTCTTCAGACACTTCATCCATCTCGCCTTCAACCATCATGATATTGTCAAAAGTGGCAGCAACCATGATATCAATGTCAGCTTCTCCCAACTGTGCACTGCTAGGATTGATGATGAATTGGCCATCAACACGAGACACACGCACTTCCGAGATTGGTGCTTCGAAAGGTACGTCAGATACTGCAATTGCTGCAGAGGCAGCTAATCCGGCCAACGAATCGGCCATGACATTTTCGTCGTAAGAAATCAGACTGATCATTACGGCAGTTTCTGCGTGATAATCTTCAGGGAAGAGCGGACGTAGCGCACGGTCAACTAACCGGGCAACTAAAATTTCATCGTCACTTGGACGCGCTTCGCGTTTTAAAAACCCACCAGGGAAACGACCAGCAGCTGAGAATTTTTCGCGGTAATCAACTGATACCGGCATAAAGTCAACATCCTCTTTTGCTTCTTTTGCTGAAACCACGGTGGCCAGCAACATGGTGTCACCCATTTTTACGACAACTGAACCATCGGCTTGCTTTGCCAAACGACCTGTTTCAATCGTAATGGACCGGCCATCACCAAGGTCAATTGTTTTAATAATTTGATTCATAATCAGATTTTGAAATAAAATTTAACAATACGAACTAAGTCGAATGGTGGTGGGGATTTCAAAAATAAGAAAAGGCAATAAAACTATTGCCCTTTCTGTATAAATATTATCGACGTAAATTCAATTCTTTAATCAACTCACGATATTTTTCAATATCTCTATCTTTCAGGTAGTCAAGCAAGTTACGACGCTTACCTACCAAACGAACCAATGCACGCTGAGTGCTATAGTCCTTTTTGTTTTTTTTCAGGTGCTCAGTCAAGTGAGCGATGCGGTAAGAAAACAGTGCAATCTGACCTTCGGTGCTGCCAGTGTCTTTTGCACTTTTACCAAACTTTTCAAAAAACTCTTGTTTCTTTTCTGAAGTTAAATACATTATTTTCAATATTAAAGTAATACAATCTTTAAGCCGCAGCATCGCTTTCAATAACAACAGCTTAAAATTAATTTCAAAAACTTGCGCAAAAGTAATCAAAAATCTGTGATTTTCAATCACGTCTGTCAAATTTTAATGGTTCAAGCATGCTCATTTTGAATTCTTTGTAATCGAGTCAGTCACAATAAGCAGAAACATGCGATCGGGGTGAAGTCAGCAAACAACTACGTTCAGGACTTTTGCGTTTCCAACTCCTGTCGGAATGCTTTGATTTGCTGTGGCGAACCGATGACAAATAATTGATCACCACGGCTTAAAGTCAATTGGGGATCGGGATTGAAAACATACTTGGCCCCACTGATTTTGATCCCGATAATATTCACGCCCGAAGTATCTTGATCTTTTAAGCCTTTGATCGGTTTGTTGACGTAATGATCAGCCATGTTGTTACAATTGATTTCCTCAAGACTCACATCCTTACTTTTTTGTAACAGAATGTACTCCATGAATTCAACCACATCGGGCTGAGTCACCAGTTTGGCCATTCGTTGGCCGCCGATACGTTCCGGCATAATCACGTTGGTCACCCCTGCCCGCTTCAATTTCAAGTCTGATTCCATTTCAGAGGCACGGCTCACAATCTGAAGGCTCGGATTCATACTGCGTGCTGTCAATGCCACAAACACGTTGTCAGCATCATTGGGCGTGGTTGCAATTAGTGCCCGGGCTGTATCGACATTGGCCTTTTTCAGCACATCTTCGTGTGTGGCATCCCCTTGAATATAAAGCAAGGTGGGATCTTGTCGAATCCGGCTCATCACATTCTCACGCCGGTCAATAATGACAAATTCAACACCATGATCGTGCAGCTCAATGGCTGCCTGTTCACCATTGCGCCCAAAGCCAACAATGATGACATGATCTTTCAGTTTCAAAATTTTTTTATCCACCCGGTACGTTTTTAAATAATTCAATAATTCGCCGTCAAACACAAAACGAGCCATATTTGAACCCACGTAAGCCAAACTTCCCAAACTAAAGAAAATCAGTCCTGAAGTGAACAGTTTCCCGGCAGTGTCAAGCGGATGAATTTCACCAAAACCAACGGTTGAAATGGTAATGATGGTCATGAAAAAGGAATCGATCAATGAAAATCCTTCAATGTACATAAAACCCAATGTTCCTGCGGTGAGCATAAATAACAGCAACAAGATTCCTACTTGAATGGTCCGGTGTGAAACTTCCTGAAATTTATTCACTGGCTGATTCATTTTCCTCGTTAAGTGTTCGTCCAATTAATTTGGTTCCTATTCGGCAATTTAAACAATTTTTGGGATTGCAGTAACAATTTTTCAACTGAATCAATGCCTGGCTGTCAAATGCCGAACGTACTTCAACACCGAGTTTTTGCCAGTTCGTGACGATGGAATTTTTCTCTGCCTGTAGTTTCTCCAGAAAATCAAGCGCTTTGTCTTTCAGATGTTGTTGATTGTGATAATCGCCATAGACGAAAAGAAACGGAACGACGGTGTTGATAATGATATTTTGGAAAGCTGAATCTCCCAATTTTTTCGTTCGTTTGGGAGATGTTTTATTAAAGCGATAATGCGTATCCCAATAGTCAGAAGCTTTGACATCGAACAATCGATGGATTTTTTCGAGGTCTTTTTCTTCTACGAGGGTTGAAAATAAGGCTGTGGACTGATGGATCAGCGCAGCAAACTGGGCCAATCGAACGGTGGGGAAATTCACAGGGCGAAGGCGCAGGAATTTCCAAAGGTGGGATTCAATGGGCTTCAATTTGTACTTTTTGTATAAAAAGCTGTATTCTCTTCGAAGCGCCAGAAAGTAGTCATCGCCCAGTAATTGCTCATTCAACAAACCAGCTGTTCCAAAAAGCAAAGCTTCCAACTGAAACAAATCGCCTTTGTGCTTGGCGAGTACACTCAGCGGCAATACCCGCGACAACAACTCGAATGGAACCGAATTAATTTTAAAGCCGAAGTTTCGTGCCAAGAATTGGTAAAACGTTTCATTCCAGTCGTTCTTGTTTTGTTTTAATTGCTGAACGATGCTTTCCGTTTTTTGCTGTAACCGCTCCACCATCAGTCCATGAAACCAGATTTGCAGAGCTAGCGAATCCACCGCGTGAAAATGATCAGAACAGGCAATCCAACCCTTTGACTGCATCAATTCCAGGTAATTTTCATTGTGCGAATCCGGGTAAACAAGTTCGACACCCGGGAGGACTTCATTTTTGGTATTCGTCACATCGCGGTCATTTTCCTTAACAACATGCAAAACCACATTGTCATAAGCTGCATCCTGCTCATGCTTGTGCCGAAACCAATCCGAAGCTTTCTGGTGTATCTCCACATTCCCCGCCCAAGTGGTTTCACCGATACGGATGCGTGCATTAAAAAAATCTGGGCCGGCATCCAGGTTGTGCTGGCCGGGTTGAATGACTTCAACGACTTGTCCTTCTTTTG
>DATFMO010000469.1:0-3252 GCA_035266925.1 Sunxiuqinia sp.
CTGGGTCGACCCTAAAAATGGTTTGCTGTTTGTCTTCTTTTCCAATCACGTTTACCCAACCAGAAACAACTCAAAAATTTTTGATTTGAATATTCGTCCTGCTATGCATCAAGCGATCTACGATAGTTTGAAGCACTTTAAACAAAAGTAGCATCAATGATTCAGCGCCTGATTATTCAACACCGACTCCAGATTTCGAGAGTGTGTTAAATAGGAATTTTGCTAAAAAATGTTAAAATGTTTTTTAACATGCCAACACTCAAGCTCAACGAATTAATCCCCAAATCCCCCTTGAGGAAACTATTTCGAGCGGTCAAAATTTCATTTTTTTAACGTCGATTTTCTAAATTTATCAAATTCATTTTTCAACGTGTGCAATAGCGACAAATTATTAAATTATTAATTCTAACTTTAAGGGAATATTATAAAGAATCGATTGTATAACCCATAAATTTTACCACCATGCAGAGAAAAATCACATTTAATGAACTGCGTAAAATTAAAGACAGTTTGCCTGACGGCTCAATCCACCAAATTGCCCAGGAGTTTAACCTGGAAGTCGAGACCGTCAGGAATTATTTTGGAGGCGCAAATTACGACCGTGGAAAAGCAGTAGGGATACACATTGAACCGGGGCCAAATGGTGGCGTCGTTTTAATTGACGATACAAAAATTTTAGATCGGGCAAACGAGCTACTGAAGGAGCAGCATGTCCATTAAAATATTAATAATCGCTTAAAAAACGAACGAGGTGTGAATAACAGTTATTCACACCTCTTTTTTTATCCTCGAGCGCGTGTCTGTGCACGCCCTTTTTTCTTCTTTTTACCTTTTATCTTGGTCCTTGGCGGAGCAACATACTCCTGCCCTGTTACTCGGTCAACCGACAATTTATGTCCATCGATTGTCGCTTTGCTCATCGATTGGATCAGCTCACTCTCAAACCGGCTGTCAATTTCGAAAAATGAAAATTTACGTTGAATATCAATTTTGCCAATCTCGATGTTTTTTCGTTTCGCTGAATCATTTATTAATCCCAATAACCTTGATGCATTGAGATTTTGCTTTTTACCGGCATTGACAAACAATCGACTGAACGCGATTTTTCCTCGCTTCTCGAAAGTCTTTTTCTCTGAACCTTTGATATTGAGATCAGGTGCATTCTTATAGTAAGCCAGAAAACGATTAAACTCTGTTGACACAAACCGCTTGAGAATTTCTTCTCCGCTCAGTCCGGCAAATTTTTCCATAATTTCAGGCATGTAAGGATCAATATTTGAGTCATTGACCTCTACATCTGCCACTTTTTCAACCAGGTGCATCAACTGTATTTTACAAATCTCCTCCCCTGCCGGAACCATTTTACGGTCGAACCGTTTATTGGAAACTCTTTCAATCTGTTTTAAACGTCCTGTTTCACGGAGGTGAACGATGGAGACCGAGATTCCACTCTTCCCCGCACGACCTGTTCGTCCACTTCTATGAATATACACTTCAGGATCATCCGGCAAGCTATAGTTAATAACATGCGTTAAGTCATTCACATCCAGTCCACGGGCTGCAACATCGGTTGCTACCAGCATCTGCAACTGACGACTCCGGAAACGGCTCATCACATAATCACGCTGGGCCTGGGATAAATCGCCATGCAAGGCATCAGCGTTATAACCGTCTGCCATCAATTTCTCGGCAACGTCACGCGTTTCCATCCTCGTACGACAAAACACAATCGCGTAGCAATTCGGATAATTATCCGCAATTCGTTTCAAGGCAATGTATTTGTCTTTCGCATGCACCACATAATAATGATGCTCAACATTTTCAGCTCCCGCGTTTTTACGTCCAACAGCAATTTCTTCCGGTTGATGCAGGTACTTTTTGCTCATCTCCGCAATTTCCCTCGGCATAGTAGCCGAGAACAACAATGTTTGTTTAATCGCAGGCGTTTGAGCCAAAATTGCATCCATCTCTTCCTTAAAACCCATCGTGAGCATTTCATCGGCTTCATCCAACACCAACCAACGAATCTGGCTCACATTGAGTACCCGGCGACGAATTAGATCATGCACACGCCCGGGTGTTCCCACAACAACCTGCCCTCCTTGGCGTAATTCACGGATCTGCTTACCGATATCGGCTCCTCCATAAACCGGTATGTTTTTGAAACCAGGAAGATTCTTGGAAAAAGCGTCCAAATCACGACTAATTTGCAGACAAAGCTCCCGGGTAGGGCATAAAATCAATGCTTGGATATCTTTTCTTTTGACGTCACAATTATGCAACAAAGGCAATCCAAAAGCTGCCGTTTTACCGGTTCCTGTCTGTGCCAGAGCAACCAAATCATTGTCATTATTAAGTAAATGTGGAATTGTTTTCGCCTGTATTGGCGTCGGTTCTACAAAGCCCATTTCTGAAATGGCGCTGAGTAATTCGGGTTTGATCCCCGTTTCTTCAAATGTCATCATTGTATTTATTTACAGAAGAACAACACGTTCTTCATACCCAATAAGCACTGATGACAACAAAATTTACTTCTCAATATAACCCTATGCCACCGATGCAAAAAATTGAGCTGCAAAGATAGACGAAATTCTCACACCATCAGGGTAGTTAGCTCGCATGTAAACTCCATGTTAAACTGGCCAAAAAAAACCGAGCTTAAACCATTGATAAACAAACAATATAAACAAAAACTTTTTGTAACTTAATGAGATCGAAGTCAGAACAAAAAAAAGATGGGTTATTCCTATTTATTCAATTGTCACAAATGCCAGCACAGCCAACAGCTTTATGAGGGTCACGGATTCATGATCCATGATCAAACGGCTGATGAACTAATGTCATCTAATTCCAGGCTAGTCCATTATAAAACACGGAGAAAAATCGCAAAACTGACAGAGAAATATCAGCATCTTCATGTTAAAATGGAATACAAGATTTACCGCTGTCATCAATGTCTGCAACTTTCAGACAAACTTTTCATCCAGGTTGAAAGAGACGGTCTAGTGCTTCACCAGACACATTTTAGATGCTCCAATTGTGGAATAACTTTAAAGCACACGAATATTCATCGGGTGAAGTTTGCGATCTGCCCCAAATGCAAAAGCAAGCGCTTTGAAAAATCGAAAGAATTGGTACTTTGGGATTAATTTTTCAGAACCCTGCACATATTTTACTAGCTTTACAGCGTTCATTTAAAGGCATCAAGATGAAAGTTTTGTTGGTGGCATTACTCGTATTTTTGATCAATGT
>DATFMO010000470.1:0-2978 GCA_035266925.1 Sunxiuqinia sp.
AGCATTGAAGTTTGTAGTCCCTTCAGCAATGAATTGTTGGAAGCCGATACGAAAGCGTACACAGCGATGGTTTCACATCTGAAAGAAGCAGATGCGGATGAACAAACTGTGCTAATGATCCAGATGCAAAATGAGGTGGGTATTTTAGGCGATTCCCGTGATCGGTCTGAATTGGCAGATAGTGCTTTTCACGATAATGTACCTTCGGAATTGCTTGATTATTTAAAGGCGAACGAAGATAGTTTGAACCCCGGATTGTTGAAATCATGGACAAAAGGCGGTTCAAAAACAATGGGGGACTGGCAAACAATTTTTGGAAAAGGAAAATCGACCGACGAATTCTTCATGGCCTGGAATTACGCCCATTTTATGAATCATGAAGCGGAAGCCGGAAAGAAAATTTATGCCTTGCCCGTTTATGTCAATGCCTGGCTGGTACAACCGGAAGACAAGCAGCCGGGCGATTATCCGAGTGGCGGGCCACAGGCGCACATGCACGATATTTGGAGAGCAGGAGCTCCTGCAACAGATTTGCTGGCTCCAGATATTTATTTGCCCAATTTCAAAGAAATATGTGCCCGGTATCAGCGGAATGGAAATGTGCTGTTTGTTCCCGAAACCTTTGCCGGTGAAGTTGGTGCAGCCAATGCATTTTACGCCTTTGGACAAGCCAACGCCATTGGTTATTCACCGTTTGGTATCGACTCCCGGCTTTCAAATTCGAACGACGACCCGATTTTCAAATCCTACCATATTTTATCAGAAATGGAGCCGCTTATTTTGAATGGACAAAGTACTGATCAAATAAGGGGTTTTGCTCTTGATGCTGAGCATCCGTCAGCCACAGCAATATTGGGTGGTTACCGGTTATCGATAAAAATAAAACAAAATCGGGAGGGTACTTTGCTCCTCAAACGGGCCTATGGATTGGTGATCGCCCTTAGCAACGATGTGTTTTTTGTGGCTGGAAAAGATTTTCAAATTACGTTCCTCCCGGCTACAGAACAGTCGCATTTTGCCGGGATTGCTTCCATGTATGAAGGAAAATTTGTGAATCGCCAATGGGTGCCCGGACGAAAATTAAATGGCGATGCCATCATGCTGAATTATCATTTGGATGTGGAGGCAGCGAATGGCCGAACAGGAAGCGTGGTTCGGACACAGACGGATCAACCGGAAATTTTAAAATTAAAACTGTACCAGTATGAATAGCAAAACCTTCATGTTAGTACTGCTTTTTTTATGTGGTTTGAAAAATAGTCACGCACAGGATAAGCGTAGCTTCGAGATTTTTCAGTTTCCGGCCAATCAAATTCCGCGGATCGATGGCGACGCTGACGACTGGCGTATCGTTCCCGACAGCTACACCGTTGGCATGGATCAACTATGGGACGATAGTGGAAAACACGATAAAGCCGACCCGAAAAATCTGGATGTCAAAGTGAAAGTGGGCTGGGTGAAAGGCTTAAATCGATTGTATTTTCTATACGAAGCGTACGATGACTACTGGGACTTCAGCGAACCGGGTTTGCACAATGACACCTATGAGTTGATTGTTGACGGCGATCAATCAGGCGGACCATTCATCGACCGTTTTCACCCCAACAAGGATTTGGACATCATGGACGCTTATTTTTCGTTTCATGGGGTGCAGGCTCAGAACTACCACATTTTCACACCAGCAGAAGGCAAAGACTGGACATTGGTCTGGGGCAGCCAACCGTGGATCAAGGATTTGCCGTATGCCAATTCGGCTTGCCAGTACAATTTCAAGCCGGGCGAATCGGGAAAATTGGTTTTGGAGTTCTGGATTACCCCATTTGATTATGCAGGAAATGATCCGTCACGTGCGGTAAAATCCATTCTCACCGAAAATAAAACCGTGGGCTTGTGTTGGGCTGTTATCGATTACGACGATGTCGATAAAAAGGAAAACAATGGCTTTTGGAACCTGTCCAAAGAACACACCATGTATGGAAATTCTTCTTATGCTTTGGCTTTTAAATTGATGCCTTTGGAAGATCAGTTTAAAAAAGCAATTGAAGCGGATTGGTCATTCAAAGTGGTGGATATGAACCGGAGGCTGGTGGCTTTTACCGATCAGTCGGAAGGGAAAATCGATTCCTGGAAATGGGATTTCGGAGACGGGAAAACGTCTGAAGAACAGAACCCGATCCATCAGTACAAAGATGCCGGGAAATATGTGGTGGTGCTTTGGGTAGAAGGCTCTGCCGGTAAATCACGCCGCTCCAAAGTGTGGGATGTGGCTGTGAAGTGAAAAAGCGAAGGGCATAGGGCAGAGTGCAAGTGGCAGAGTGCAAGTGGCAGAGTGCAAGGGGTAGGAAGCTTGAAGTTGAAAGGAACGATTGAGTGGATTTGCCGGAAGAATACTCAATAAATGAATAGTATTCATTCGATGAATCTGGTTTGCCACAAAAAAGTTCCCTGAAAGGGAACAACAACAATAGCCCCGGGTGAGCGACGAAGGAGCGTTACCCGGGGGCAATGGAGCGACAACAAGACCCGGCCGCGGGTAACGATTGGAAAAAGCTCTTTCCTTTTTGCCGCCGGAATGGAAAATGCCATCGGCGATGGACAAAAAAGGACTGCAATTGATCCTTTTGAATAAATCAGTCGTTGAAAGAAGCAACGGCGAATCAATCTTTAAAAACAGATTACTTCGCTTCGCTCGCAATGACGGCTTTTATTGATGTGTTAATCAATGCTTTAAACGAACTAAACCATGAAGAAACCTGTGTATTTCTTATCCATCCTGCTGTTCGCCCTATCTCTGAACGGCAACGCGCAACCACCCGTTCTGAAGAGCTTGCCCGAACACAACGTGCGAAAAGACGAACTGACCCGCTACTACCTGAAACCCCAGCGAATTGTGTGGACGTCAGATACGACAGGAACGAAGATTCGCAACCTGGATGTGCTGCTGAAGCCCGGAGAGGAGCAGGCCGCTTTTCATATTG
>DATFMO010000471.1:0-3432 GCA_035266925.1 Sunxiuqinia sp.
TACAAGTAAAGGTTTCAATTCCATTGATTAGCATTGTTGATACGACATTGGAGAAAGCTCGGGAATTGGGCTTGAAAAAATGTGGATTGGTTGGTACCATTTTTACGATGGAGGCAAGTTTTTACCAAGACACATTCAAAAAACAGGGGATTGAAATTGTGACTCCGAACCAGCAGGAGAAGGATTTTATTAACGATAAATTATTTAAGGAGTTAGAGCTTGGTATTTTCAAAGAAGAAACAAAAACAGACCTGTTAAAAATATTTGAAGACTTTAAGCGACGAGAAGGTGTTGATTCATTGATTCTTGGTTGTACTGAATTCCCAGTGATGTTCACAGAGAAAGAATATCTTGGAATTCCATTTTTGAATACGACCAGGATTCATGTTGAACAAATTATTGAGAAAGCATATGAGGCTATTTAAGCCCGAAAATGTGTTCGTGGGCTAACTTATTTCCTGACTTTTATTGCTGTTTATTTTCAAAAAGAATCAGACCTTTGGAGAATAAATTGTCAGGCCATGAATACATCTTCTTTTCATCAATTGATCCAGAGACTGCCAAAAGCAGAGTTGCATCTGCACATTGAAGGTACACTCGAACCAGAGCTACTTTTTGCACTGGCAAAACGGAATAGTATTGCGTTGAAATACCAGTCGGTGGAAGAGCTGAAACAGGCGTATCGATTCTCAAACTTACAGGATTTTCTGAATCTTTATTATGAAGGCGCCAATGTGCTGCGCGAAGAGCAGGATTTTTACGACCTGACCTGGGTGTATTTACAAAAATGCCAGGAGCAAAATGTGGTACATACCGAAATCTTTTTTGACCCACAAACCCATACCGATCGGGAGATTCGATTTGCGACCGTCATCAATGGCATCAACCATGCGTTGCAGGATGGCCGTGAAAAGTTGGGAGTCAGCAGTAAGTTGATCATGAGTTTTTTGCGCCACCTGGATGAAGCATCGGCCTTTAAAACATTGGAAGAAGCACTCGACTATAAAGACTTAATTGTCGGTGTTGGGCTCGATTCGTCTGAAAAGGGAAATCCTCCATCCAAGTTTGAGCGGGTGTTTGCGAAAGCCCGCGAAGAGGGTTTTCTGACGTTTGCTCATGCCGGCGAAGAAGGTCCGGTTGAGTATGTTCGCGAGGCTGTCGACCTGTTGAAGATCAAACGCATTGATCACGGTAACGCTTCCATCAATGATGAATATCTCGCTGATGAGCTGGCTCAAAAACAAATCCCACTTACCGTTTGCCCACTTTCAAATTTGGCGTTGAAAGTTGTTCCAGATTTGAAAAATCACCCGCTGAAGAAATTGATGGACCGCGGGCTGCTGGTCACTGTCAACTCAGATGACCCAGCGTATTTTGGTGGCTACATCAATGAAAATTACCTCGCGATTGCTGACGCCCTCAGCCTTTCCCGAAACGATATCTGCCAATTGGCAAAGAACTCTTTTAAAGCAAGTTTGCTTTCCAGGGAGGAAAAGAAAAAATGGATGGAGGAAGTGGAAAAGTATTGCCTTGCCTAGCAATCATTTTTCAAATTCTGTATGTCAAGGTATCTTGTTGTATGAAAGTTGATTGTGTCGATTGAAATATCTACTTTTAAAAATTTCCTGATAAACGTAAATTTTTAATACAATATTGGAAGCAATGAACGCTAATAATCAAGACATCCGTTGGCATCAACGTTTCGGCAACTTCAACAAAGCGTTTAACCAGCTTGAACGTTTCCTTTCAAAGGAAGATTTAAATGAAATGGAAGAACAAGGTTTAATTAAAGCCTTTGAATATACCTATGAGTTGAGCTGGAAAACCTTGCAAGATTTGTTGAAAGAAAAAGGGTATTTGGATGTAGTTGGGCCACGCCCGGTTATTGAACAGAGCTTTCAGGACGGTTACATTGTGGATGGGAAAGGTTGGATGGAAATGCATAAAAGCCGAAATTTAACTTCTCATACGTACGACGAAAAGACGGCCGAAGAAATTGTTGATGCAATTCGGAGTACCTATTTCAATCTTTTAAAGAAGTTGAAAATCAGGCTCGATGACGAAAAAGCAAAAATATAAGCACAACAGATGATTGAAACAACCAAATATGGATTACCTGATTCGGATGTCGAAAGTGTGATTTCGATTTTGAAAAAACATTCGAAAATTGAAAAGGCTATTCTGTTTGGTTCCCGTGCAAAAGGAAATTATAGCAACGGCTCTGATGTAGATATTGCCTTGGTTGGCAAAGATCTGAAGTCGACTGATATTTTTACCATTTCTGAAAAAATCGAACAGTTGTATCTCCCTTGGAAATTTGATATCGTGATTTATGATCGGATCAAAGAAAAAACACTAATCGAACACATTGACCGGGTTGGCATTCCATTATTGGGATAAAATATTCAATAATCCAATCTGTCCTTCTCAAATTCAATCCTTCAATCCCTCAAACCTTTCCCATACAGGACACCAAAGGATGGATTTTCCTTGATGGTTTACTTCTTTTGCAGTATCATTAAAAAAAGTAAATCATTTATGGGCTTATCTATTTTTGACAAATATCCTGATGAACGCAAGCTGCTGACAGAAGTAGCCAATCATAAACAGGAAATCCTCCAGGTGAATGGACACTTTCACACACCATATTCATTCAGTGCATTTTCGGAGATTCGCCAGCCTTTTGAAATGGCGGAAAAGGAAAATGTAAAAATCCTGGGAATTAATGACTTTTACACCACAGATGGTTATAGCGCTTTCAATAAGCTGGCCAAAGAGTTTAAAATTTTCCCGTTGTTCAATATCGAATTTATGGCTTTGCAAAAAGATTTGCAAGCTGCCGGTGTTCGGGTGAACGATCCCAACAATCCCGGACGAACATACTTCAGTGGAAAAGGATTAAAATATCCGGTGGCATTGAATGCTGAGATGGTGGAGCGTTTGCTGAATGTGCAAGACGAAAGTAACCGCCAAACGAGTGAAATGATTGAAAAGCTGAATGCCTGGTTGAAAGAATTGGGTGAAGATTTCAAGTTCACTTTTGAAGGTATGAAAGCGGAATATGCCAAAAACCTGTTGCGCGAACGTCACATTGCCAAAGCATTGCGCGAAGCTGTTGCTGCCAAATATCCGGCGGAGGCTGAGCAAAAAGCCGTTTGGGTAAAAATTTTTGACGGCAAAGAACCGAAATCTGCCATGGACGATTTTGCCGGCCTGGAAAATGAAATCCGCGGAAACCTGTTGAAGTCGGGCGGAAAAGCATTCGTTCCTGAAGATGACAAAGCGTTCCTGAGCCTGGAGCAAGTGATTGACCTGATCACTCAAGCTGGTGGTATCCCTTGTTACCCGGTTTTGCTTGACAATGCAAAAGGTGAATTCACAGATTTTGAAGGCGACTATGAAAGTCTGTATAAAAGTTTGGTGTCGAAAAGT
>DATFMO010000472.1:0-2365 GCA_035266925.1 Sunxiuqinia sp.
GAGGTCTTTACAAAGATTTGGGAGGACAAGAGGAAGATAAAAATTCAGGGATCGGTAAAATCCTACCTCTACACGGCCGTACGCAATAGAAGCTTGAACAAGCTGAAATCGGAGACAACGCGCGAAGGGCACACAAAAAGCTATTCTCAACATACGGATCAAGTGGTTGATTTGGTTGAAATTGAACAGGAAGAGTTCAGGCTTTTCCTATTACAGTGCATTGAAAAACTGCCCCCACGTTGCCAGGATGTATTTGCCCGGAGCCGTTTTGATGGGATGAAACAGGATCAAATTGCCTCCGAAATGGACATCGCTATAAAAACGGTTAAAGCACAGATTGGAAAGGCTTTGAAGTTACTTCGGGAATGCCTTTCTGTTTCCCACCCACATTTTTTTTAATTTTTTTTGACGTTGGGATAAGACCTTCTTCATTTAGAACTGTCATAGGAGTAAAAGAAGTCCTATGAATAATCCAGAAAAACTATTCGAACTATTTTATGCGATTTTATCGGATACTGCTTCGCCTGAAGAGCATGCCAGGTTTGATGGTTTGATGGGGGATGAAGAAACCAAGCGGTTGTTTGACCAAACTAAACGGATTTGGAATGAATCGTCAAAAGCGAAGGCGGGAAAAACTTATGATTCCCGGCGGGCACTTTTTGAAATGAAGCAAAAAATTCAACGAAAGCGCTCAATCAAAAAGAGATACCTTTCCATAGCAGTCATAAGCGCTGCGGCCAGCATCTTGTTGATGCTCGGCTTGTTTAATTTGATCGACCTGAGTCAATCCGGCCGGGAGGACCAGTCAATTGTAAGTTTTCAGACCGAACTGGGCAACCGCTCCTGCGTGGTTTTGCCCGACAGCACCAAAGTGTGGCTGAACGCGAAATCCAAAATTTACTACAGTTCCAATTTTGGGAAAAGCGATCGCACGGTCACTTTGAAAGGGGAGGGCTTTTTTGATGTTACACACAGCGCCCAACCTTTTATCGTAAATGTCAATGATTTTAAAATCACGGTACACGGTACAAAATTCAACGTGTCTGCTTATTCCGAAGACCAAAAGATACTCACCAGCTTGGAACGTGGGAAAATCAGTATTGAAAAAAAGGGGAAACAGGATATAGTCGTGAAACCCGGCCAATTAGTCATTTACAACAAAAAATCTGCAAAGTTTGAAGTGAAGCAGGTGGATGTGTCCCAATATTCGGCGTGGAGGGAAAATAAAATGTATTTACATGCTGAACCATTGGATGACTTGGCGGCAAAACTAGAACGTAAGTTCAATATCCAAATTCATTTTACACCAACACGATTAGGGGAGGACCTTCACTATTCAGGGGTGTTTAGTGACGAAAATGTGGAAGAAGTTCTTGATGCCATTTCAATTGCCAGCGACTTACAATACACCAAAAATGGAAATCAATATAATATACGGGCAAATTCGAATTAATCAATCAACAAATAAATAAAAAACCGTCAGGGTTCCTACCTCCTGACGGCCATTTTTAACCCTCTAAATAGAGATTAGAAGATTATTAACTAAAGTCTTGTAAAATTATGAAAAAAAACTCGAAACTGGGGCGTTTTGTGCACCCCCATGTTAGGAAATTATGGCTTATTATGCGAATTACTACGTTTTTACTACTGGCGATATCACTTTCTCTGTCGGCAAGTGTATATTCCCAGACCACACGGTTGTCATTGGACTATAGCAATGCGACTATTCGTGAAGTATTGAGAAATATCGAGGATCAGAGTACATTCAAATTCCTGCTTCAGGATGAACGGATAAACATTGATCAAAGAATTGATATTCAAATGGATCAGGCAGATATTTATTCGATTCTGGATAAAATCTTCGGTGATAAATCGGTCAGCTACACAGTAACCGACAAAAACCTGATCATTATTAAGCCTTTAGGAAGTGGTAAATCGAACCCTGTGGGACAGGTTAAAACCGTTTCCGGTCAGGTAAAAGATGAAAGCGGTGGCCCCTTACCCGGAGTAACGGTTGTCATTAAAGGAACCACAAAAGGGACAATCACCAATTCGGATGGAAATTTTAATATAACGGATGTTTCTTCGGAAGACGTTCTTGTTTTTTCGTTTGTCGGCTTGAAAACACAAGAACTGCCAGTTGGCTCCAAAACGGTATTCAATGTTACTATGGAAGAAAGCTCAATAGGCTTGAGCGAAGTTGTTGCAGTAGGTTATGGCACGCAGAAAAGAGCGACCCTGACCGGTTCGGTTGAAACGATTCCGGCTGAAAAGCTCGAAAGCAGGGCGGTTACCAACCCTGTTCTTGCTTTGCAAGGGGCTACGCCTGGTTTAGTAATCAGCAGGACATCGTCACGTCCGGGCA
>DATFMO010000473.1:0-2066 GCA_035266925.1 Sunxiuqinia sp.
CATTAAGGTTTTCATATCTAAATTTTCTATTGGTTATAAATAGTATAACAAAACCTTTTTTCAACTTGTTTGTAGATAATTCTAAACAATTTGTAAATGCTCAGAGACATTCGAAATAATTATCAGAAAAATAAGCTGGAAGAAAACCAGCTAACAACCAAACCGATACTACTTTTCAAAGCATGGCTGGATGAAGCCATCAAACTAAAAGTGAACGAACCAACTGCCATGGTGATTTCAACTTCGATGGACAACCAGCCGGATAGTCGCGTGGTTCTTCTAAAAGAAATAAAAGAGGACGGTTTTATTTTTTACACCAATTACGGGAGTAACAAAGGAACTCAAATCGCTAAGAACAAACGTGTTGCCTTAAACTTTTTCTGGCCTGAATTAGAACGGCAAGTGCGTGTAAAAGGAACCATCCAAAAGACGGAGGAAAGCGTATCGGTTGACTATTTCAGCGCACGTCCGCGAGACAGACAACTTGGAGCATTATCATCAGCACAAAGTCAGGTGGTTGAAAGCCGGGAAAAACTGGAAGCGGATTTCAAACAGCTTGAGCAAAAGTACGAAGGCCAGGAAATCCCCAAACCGGAAAACTGGGGCGGCTATGAAATTACGCCACACGAAATCGAATTTTGGCAGGGACGCCCAGGACGTTTGCACGATCGGATTCGATATTACAAACAACCGGATAGGGCGTGGACATTCAAACGGCTATCACCCTGACAGAAAAAAGTTAAACCATTCAAAGGAGAGAAATAAAAGACATAAAAAGGAAAGCCCAATCTAAACAGAACGGGCTTTCCAACTTCAATTATTTTGATTGACTTTTTACTTTGTCAACTTTTCTTCAATAAAACCACCAAGTGCTAAATACTCCTCATAAAGCGTTTGGTATTTTGCGACGTTTTCAGGAATTGGGTGATATTCGGTTTCAAAACCACCGCCCATTTTTTTCTGAGCTTCGTTCGTTGTAGCGTAAACGCCGGCAACAACAGCTGCAGCCATCGCTGATCCCAATGCACAAGCCTGTTCCGAACGAGCCACTTTGATTGGCATATCCAGTACGTCACAAACAATCTGCATCACCAGTGGCGACTTTTTAGCTACACCGCCGAGTGCAATCACTCCATCAATGCGAACACCTTCTCTTCGGAAACGATCAACAATGGCTTTTGAACCAAAAGCTGTCGCTTCAACCAAGGCACGGAAGATACGCGGAGCATCTGTTCCCAGGCTCAATCCAGCCAATGCACCTTTCAGGTTTTGATTGGCATCCGGTGTTCGGCGACCATTCATCCAGTCGATGGCCAAAACACCACTTTCTGCAATCTCAAGCTTCTCAGCTTCTTTGGTCAACTCAGCAATCATCTTGTCAGACATTTCGTCCAATAACTGGGCACGCTGTTCTTCACTAACGATTGTTGTTTTAGCCAGAATCTGTTCAGCTGGCCACATCAACACACGCTTGAACCACGCGTAAATGTCACCAAAAGCCGATTGACCAGCTTCCATTCCGAGCATGCCCGGAGCAATTGATCCATCCACTTGTCCGCAAATTCCGGAAACTAACTTGTCGCCCACCTCTTCCATCGGAGAAATCAACATATCACAAGTCGACGTTCCCATCACTTTGCTCAGGTAGTAAGGTTCAATTTCCGCACCGATAGCGCCAAGGTGAGCGTCGAAAGCGCCAACACCAATAACGACGTTGGTTGTCAATCCCAGCTTGTCAGCCCATTCTTTCGACAGGTTGCCAACAGACACATCGCAGGTAAATGTTTCCTTGTACAGGCGATCGCGTAAGCCACCCAACATTGGATCCAGTGCTTCCAAAAATTCTTCGGAAGGAAGACCTTCGAAGGCCTCGTGCCACATGGCTTTATGACCGGCAGCACAGCGACTACGCTTGAGCGTTTTAGGACGCGTATTCCCCGTCAAAACAGCCGGGATCCAATCACAATGTTCTACCCATGAATTGGCAGCTCGGTAAACGGCAGCATCTTCACGAGAAACATGCAGCAGTTTTGCCCAAAACCATTCCGACGAGTACACACCTCCTT
>DATFMO010000474.1:0-14044 GCA_035266925.1 Sunxiuqinia sp.
CTAGAAACAGGTTTCCCGTGGAAAAGGTTGTGTCAGAGAGCGGTGTATTTATTAAATTCTTGTTAATAAGTTAGCCGGTAATTTCCTCTTAAAATGTTTATCTTTGAGCTTCATTAAATGGAATTATGGAGAATTTTATTGTTTCTGCCCGAAAATACAGACCTGATACGTTTCAATCAGTTGTTGGACAAGCATCCATTACCTCAACTTTAAAGAATGCCATTAAAAACAAACAATTGGCGCATGCCTATTTGTTTTGTGGTCCGCGTGGAGTGGGGAAGACAACTTGTGCCCGTATTTTCGCCAAAACAATCAATTGCCAGAATTTAACCGCTGAAACAGAACCGTGCAACGAGTGCGAATCCTGTAAGGCGTTTAACACCAATCGTTCCTACAATATTCATGAACTGGACGCTGCTTCCAATAACTCGGTAGACGACATTCGTAACCTGACGGATCAGGTTCGCATTCCGCCACAGATTGGGCACTACAGCATCTACATTATCGATGAGGTTCACATGTTGTCGCAGGCTGCATTCAACGCGTTTTTGAAAACGCTGGAAGAGCCGCCCAAGCATGCCATCTTTATTTTGGCAACAACTGAAAAACACAAAATTATCCCGACCATTTTGTCGCGTTGCCAGATTTTCGATTTCAACCGGATAAAAATTGCCGATATCTCGGGCCATCTTGGCTATGTTGCCAAAAGTGAGCAAGTTGAAATTGAAAGTGAAGCGTTGAATGTCGTTGCCCACAAGGCAGACGGCGCCATGCGTGATGCCCTTTCTATTTTCGACCAGATTGTCAGCTTTTCCGGGAAGAACATTACTTACAAAGATGTTATTTCCAATCTGAATGTTCTTGACTACGACTACTATTTCAAGCTGATTGATTTGTTGCTGAAAAACGATGTTCCCAATGCGCTACTTCTGTTTAATGAAGTCTTGGATCATGGTTTCGACGGGCATCATTTCATCAACGGGCTGAGCAGCCACATTCGTGATTTGCTGGTTTGCAAAGACCCGGTGACAGTTCAGCTGCTGGAAGTTGGTGGTGATATCAAGGAAAAGTACAAAGCACAGGCTACAAGTTGCGATGCTAATTTCTTGTTGGAGGCTTTGAAAATCAGCAACGAGTGCGACATGCAGTACAAAGCCAGCCAAAGCAAACGCTTGTTGGTTGAGCTCAGTTTGATACGGATGGCGCAGCTGACCTTAAAAAAAAAATAGCTGACGAACCGGAATCTGATATCCTGGAACCCATCTTCCCCGGTAAGAATGGACAGACACCCAAGCCGGAAACTAAGCCAAAAGAGCAAGCTCCTTCAAATTCATCACCATCAACAACGGCAAACGAAGCACCGGCCAAAACTCTGGTAAAACGTGTTATTAAAAAGAAGGGAAGTGGATACACGCCTTCTATCAAGGACGCCTTGTCTGGTAAGCTGGCAGAGAAAGGTGAGGAAGATGCCCAGGAAAAAATGAAATATTTTTCGGGCGAGCAACTTCACGAGCCATTCACCAAAGAGCAGTTTGAAGAAAAATGGTCGGAATATCTAACTCGTTTGGATGAGCGTCCCAACTTGAAAGCAACCCTTTCAAAAACACCCGAAATCTTTGAAAAACATAAGCTTAGATTGCTGATTGATAATTCCGTGCAACTGGAGGAAATCAATAAAATTAAACCGGATTTGGTTACTTGGCTGCGTAAAGAATTACGGAATACCAATATTGAGCTGCTCACGGACATTGTCGTCCAGGAAACGACATACAAACCATACTCTGAAACAGAGAAACTAGCGGAGATGCTGAAAAAAAATCCAAAGTTGGCCGAACTGAGACAGAAATTCAATTTGGATTTTGGAGAGTAAGGTTTGATGGATGTTCGTTTTCTTATTGATACATACTTTATTCGTCAATAAAATAAGAACCGAACCTTCATAGTTAAGTTAAGCTTGCTTTAAAGGAAAGATTCATTCTTCCTACCTCCTCGGAATGACGTCATTGCGAAGGCGAGGAATGAGGATGAAGCAATCTAACCCGAATACTGAGAGTTTGACTAGACCCTGGTGATGACAACTGGATGACCGTTAATGACAACCGGTTGGTAAGCGCGTGGAATCGATTAATTTTCCTTCATTTTAAATCCATGTTAATCATAAAGGAAATGGCCTTGTTTTTCTGAACTTCCAGCAATTTTTAGTAATTTTGGTAAAAACTAAAAAATTGTCGCTATGCTTAAAGAAAAAGTTTTAACAGCCCTCAACAAACAAATAAATGCTGAAATGTATTCCGCTTATCTTTATTTATCCATGTCTGCTTATTTTGAAGATAAAGGATTGACTGGATTTGCTAATTGGATGAAAGTTCAATTTAAGGAAGAGCAGGGACATGCATTGAAAATCTTCGATTTTGTAAATGACCGTAACGGTCGTGTCGTTTTGGAACCGATAGCAGAAGTTCCGAGTGAATTTGACGGCGTGATAGATGTTTTTGAGAAGAGTTTGGAGCATGAACAAAAAGTGACGGATATGATCAACCAATTGGTGGATACTGCTGTTGAAGCCAGTGATCATGCAACACAAAGTTTCCTGAAGTGGTTTGTGGACGAACAAGTGGAAGAAGAAGCCAATGTGCACGAATTGTTGGACAATTTGCGTTTGATTGGTGGACAGGGAAATGGCTTGTTTATGCTTAACCGTGAATTGCAGTCACGCGTATATAAAGATGTAGCTCAGGCAGAGTAAAATAGACAAGAATGAATTGTTAAAGGCTGCCTGATTTGGCGGCCTTTTTTTATACTTATAATCAGTATTTGGCTGATTCATAATTTGTAACAATGAATAAATTGATTGAAAAAGCTTGGGGCGAGTTGCTGGAAGTTTGTAAAAAATCACCTGCTGTTGATGATTTGTCGGAGATTAAAAGGGCATTTGAATTTGCTTATGATTCGATGGGGGAAAATACATGGTCGACGGGTGAGATCATCATGGTACATGCCATTGAAGTGGCTCAGGTGATTGCTGAAGAAGTTGGTTTGGGAACCAGTTCGATTGTTGCTGGTCTGCTTCACAATGTTACCTACGAAGCGCTGAGCAATCGCCCAACATTTGCTGATATTGAATTCCGGTTTGGCCCTGTGGTGTCCGGTATCCTGGAAGGAATGGCTAAAATTAATTCGCTGGGAACCGACACCGTTGATTTGTATTCAGAAAATTACCGCAAGCTGATGCTGGCTCTGGCTGGCGACGTGCGGGTTATTTTGGTTAAAATTTCAGATCGCTTGCAGGTGATGCGGAATTTGGATTTCCAACCGAAAGAAGTGCAGCAAAAAATAGCGATCGAGACTTCGCATCTGTATGCTCCTTTGGCTCACCGATTGGGATTGTATTACGTCAATTCTGAAATGCTTGATCTTTGCCTGAAATATACCAATCCGGACGGCTACAGTTATGTGGCCAAACGGTTGGAAGAGAGTCGTGAAGAGCGCAAGAACTTTGTAGCTGCCTTTGTAAAACCAATTGAAGAGAAGTTGAAGTCGCGTGGTTTTAAATTTGATATGAAAGCGCGCACAAAAGCCATCAATTCGATTTGGAAGAAGATGCAAAACAAGAAAGTCAGCTTCGATGAAGTCTATGATTTGTTTGCCATTCGTGTGATATTAGACTCGAAGCCGGAGCTGGAAAAGTCGGACTGCTGGCAAGTGTATTCCATTGTAACCGACGAATACCAATCGAACCCCGAACGGATGCGTGATTGGATTACCGTACCAAAATCAAATGGCTATGAAAGTTTGCATGCCACGGTGCTGGGACCTCAAAAGAAGTGGGTTGAGATTCAGATTCGTACCAAACGGATGGATGAGATTGCTGAAAAAGGGTTGGCGGCGCATTGGAAGTATAAAGGTGGGTCTGCCAGTTCTGAGATGGAGACCTGGTTGGCCAACGTTCGTGAGATTCTGGAGAACCCGGAATTGAACGTCGTTGATTTTATCGACGATTTCAGTACCAACATATACAACGACGAAATTTTTGTATTCACACCCAAAGGTGATTTGAAACGGTTGCCGGCGGGTGCAACCCTGCTTGATTTTGCCTATGAAATTCACTCAGAAGTTGGGGATCATTGCGTTGGCGGTATGTTGGATGGCAAAAAAATTACCCTTCGCCATCGATTGAAAAACGGCGACCAAATTTCAGTCGATACATCCATTAAGCAGCAACCAAAAATGGACTGGCTGGATTTTGTGATCACCACAAAAGCAAAAACACACATCAAGGCCAGCATTAATGAAGATCGAAAACGGGAGGCAGAGAACGGCAAGGAAATCCTGTTGCGAAAGTTGAAGAACTGGAAGATTGATTACAATGATGAGTTGATTCGCAAACTACTGAAAGAGTACAGTTTGAAGCTTGCGCAGGATTTGTATTACAATATTTCAATTGGAAAAATTGATACACTGGCCATCAAAGATGTGATTGTTGAAAAAGAGCAGGATGCTACGGCTAAGCAGAAAATCGAAGAAATTCTGCCGGTTGACCAGTTTAAACAGTTGGAATTTACAGGGGGTGATGATTACCTGGTGATTGACAACAACATCAAAAATGTGAACCACAAGTTGGCGCCTTGTTGCAACCCGATTTTTGGAGACGCCATTTTTGGTTTCGTGACCATCAATGACGGCATCAAAATTCATCGGCAAACGTGCCCGAATGCCAAGCAAATGGTAGAGAGGTATCCGTATCGCATTATACCGGCCAAATGGCGGGACACCAAGAAACGGTCATCGTTTCAGGCGACGATTCGTATTTCGGGAACGGACGATTCGGGGATCGTTGCGCAGATATCGCATGTGATTTCGAAGGACATTGGCGTGCAGATGCGATCGATTAATATGGATTCTATTAACGGTGAGTTTGAAGGAACTTTGCGGGTGTACGTCAATAACCTGGAACACCTGGATTTTTTGATGCACAAACTGCAAAATATTAAAGGGGTGTTAAATGTCTCCCGCGCAGATGCCTGAAAGGATACCAATACAGTTGCTAAGTCGAATCACGCTGCTCCGAATAGTCGCTCGGTGCAACGTGATTTTTCAGTTTTGGAAGTTTTTAATAAGTTCAACTGTGGACTCAGTTATTCTTTTAATCCCCGTATTTTTATAAACAATATCCACTTTTTGTCTTGACACAAAAAGTTCCAAAAAAGTCAAGTCTTGCGGATCTTTTGAAAGAAAACTACGGGTCCGAAATTCCACACAACCCAACACTCGTCGTTCCTCCCCAGACAAGGGTTACTTGCCAGTACCTACCCGAATTTCTTCCCTTGTTTTCTAATTCAAAAGTCCCGTAGGCCATTGTATCCAAAGATTTTTTTTTAAAAAACGCCTCTGATAGCGGTATGCGTACCGGTTCAAATGGAGGGCCAATGAGGGCGTGACGAAACGATGGGCGTACAAATATCAATCTCTTTTTGTTGCCCAGAACTGGTAAATGGCAGAAAAATCTTTGCGGGCAAATCCGCTGTTTTTCGCTTTTTCGTAGATGAACTGGGTCAATTCACCTATTGGTAGCGATTCCCCAACTTCGGATGCTGTTTGATTGACCAAAGTCAAATCTTTGTGCATCCACTCGAGGGGGAAGTGGGTTTCAAAATCAGCAGTTTTTATCAGCCCGGCTTTAGCTTTCAGAAATGGCGCTGTTACTGGCAGGTTGGGTAGAATTTCCAAGAGGAAATCTTTGGAGAATCCCATCTTTTCACCCAACACCAAGTTCTCTGAAAAGATCAGCATGGATTCCGCCAGTTGGGCATTGATCAACATTTTCAGTGATGTTCCTTTTCCTGCTTCGCCTGCATGTAGAATTTTTTTACCCATATGCGACAGCAGCGACTCAATCTCCTTAATATCCTGTTCGTTACCACCGACAACAAAGACTAATTCAGCTTTTTCTGCCGGTATTTTTGAGCCGGCCACAGGAGTGTCCATAAATCGAATACCGTGCTTTTCTGCTTCCTTGTTTGATTCGATCGAGAACGATGGATTAACCGTGCTGCAGTCAGCCCAAAGCGCATCTTTTTTCATGTTTTTCAGGCAACCGTTATCGCCGAACATAACCTGTTTTACTGCGTCAGGAGCCGAAAGCATGGTGAAAACGATGTCGGCACCTCGGACTGCTTCAACATAACTTTTTGCCGCAGTGGCTCCCATTTTTGCCAACTGTTCAACCGGTTCGGGAGAACGATTAAATACAGTGAGGTCAACTTTGTTTTTCAGCAGGTTGGTCGCCATTCGCTGCCCCATGATACCTAATCCTATAAATGTTACTTTCATAAAATTGAATTTTTTGTGGTGTGGCATTCCTTTTTTTTTACTCTGGAAATCGAGCACGGGCCTGTCTTTCAATCATCCAGCCCGGATATTCAGGAGGTAAGGCGCTCACTGCATCCAGTTTGGCAATTTCTTCATGGGTTAATTCCAACTCGGTAGCGGCAATATTGTCTTTCAGTTGCTGCATTTTTTTGGCGCCAATGATGATACTGGTTACCCCCGGCTTTTTCAGCATCCAGGCCAATGCAACCTGCGCGGCAGATACATTGTGCTCTTTGGCAATCTGCAATTGAACGTCAATAATATCGTAGGCCTTTTTCTTATTCACCGGCGGAAAGTCGAAGGAATCACGTCGGCTGTCGCCTGCTTGTTCATTGTCACGAGTATATTTCCCGGAAAGGAATCCGCCGGCCAACGGGCTCCATGGCATAACGCCAAGCCCCTCGCTTTGTGCCATTGGAATAAGTTCACGTTCAATGTCACGTGATGCCAGGCTGTAATAGAATTGTCCGGCGACAAACTTGGTCCATCCGTTTTTTTCGGCAATCGCATTGGCTTTCATTACTTTCCAGGCCGGGTGGTTGCTGATACCGATGTAACGAACTTTACCGGAGCGAACAACATCTTCCAGTCCGCGCATGGTTTCTTCCAGCGGAGTAATCGGATCAACACCATGGATGTATAGCAAATCAATGTGCGAAAGTCCCATCCGTTCAAGGCTGTCATTGACCGAGTCTGCAATGTGCAAGCGTGTTAGTCCAACCTGGTTGGCACCAGGCCCCATTCGAATTCGAAGTTTTGTGGCTACAAACACTTGTTGTCGATTGCTGCCCAAGTTGTTTAACGCTTTTCCCAGCATGATTTCAGAAAGGCCTTCGGAATAGGCGTTTGCCGTATCAATAAAATTGATTCCGCTGTCAAACGACGTTTTTACAAGTTGATCGACCTCATCCTGGGGAACTTTGCCAATGGCTTCCCAATAGCCGCGTCCTCCAAAAGTCATGGTTCCAAGACAAAGCTCAGACAACAAAATACCTGTATTTCCTAATTGATTGTATTTCATAATAAAAATTTTTAGTGACGTTGTGTCGTATTCTCAGATTTCATTTTTCGGAGTATGCAGTTACAAAATTTGGAACAATCCCTATTTCGAATTGTTTCCTGTGCTTATGTTGAATCTTGTTGTTTTTTGTTAAAGTTCGTGAAATCTGCATGGTAAGAAATTTCAGCTTGAACCCATTGATTCAGCAACTTGTTAGTGAACTTAATTAGCGTGAAGATTGAAAATGTGAAAACAGAATGACAAGGTTATGAAACAGAAATTTTATGAATTGTCTGCCAATAGTTTGCAGGGCAAGCCGGTTGATATGAAACAATATGAGGGGAAAGTGGTGTTGGTGGTCAATACAGCCAGTAAATGTGGTTTTACGCCACAATATGACGGCTTGGAAAAGCTGTATGAAACATACAAAGATCGGGGACTGGTGATCTTAGGTTTTCCGTGCAACCAGTTTGGCAACCAGGAGCCGGGGACACCCGAAGAAATTCAGAATGGATGCCTGGTGAATTATGGGGTGAACTTTCCGATGTTTGAGAAAATTGAAGTCAATGGAGACAACACTCATCCAATCTTTCAATATTTGAAGAAGGAATTGACCGGCGTTTTAGGCGGGCGTATCAAATGGAACTTCACCAAATTTTTGATTGATCGCAGAGGCCAGCCTGTAAAGCGGTTTGCACCGGTGACCAAGCCCGAAAAAATTGAAGCCGATATTGTTGGTTTGTTGTAGCTTTTAATCGTTGATATGGCTTTTTGATTTTGCCACCCACAGAAATAACTGCTAGTGCAAATACGAAATAACGATGCCTGAATTCCAAGTTCAATTACATCGATAATTGTTCGTGTTTGTCATATTTGAGTGAGCGACGAAACGTCGATCAAAATTTCATCAGGATCAATTTTAGCTTAAATTTCACGTAAGCTAATTTTAAGCAGATAATTACGGCTTCCTTCAGTTTGATTCACTATTTTTAAAGCCGAATTATTTCTCTGGGGTTTGTGTTGTGCGATTGGTGCTATCCTGGATTCTAGGTGAGTTAATGAAATTGGTTTTATGCTGCAAGTTGAATATCGCTTTTTAACAGGCATCACTTCTGGTATTATAATTTTAATGGGGCTTTATTTGCTTTTGCTTTACCGGAGCACTTCCGGTGTGAAAGGCATTGGTTATTGGGCTATCGGAAGTTTGATCGTCGGTGTCGGGCAATTGTTTCGACTGTTTCCTTCGCTTGGAAGTTTTTCAGTTATAGTCGTTCCAACGATTTTTTCTACAATCGGACTGTACTTGTATCTCGCCGGAATCTGGCAATTCAAAGGAAAAGTCATTAGACACTGGATTATTTTCGGGCTTCCACTCGTTAATCTCGTTCAATCCATTGTGTTTTACCAATTCATTCCGAGCAATCGGATTCGCGGGATTTTGCTGGGAATTATTCTATTGATTAATTGTGTCCTTGCAATTTATGAGATGTTCCAGGTTGCTTCCGATCAGAAATATTTAAAACAACTATTTCGAATCAACGGTGTTGCTTTTTTCATCTTCGCGATGCTCTTGGTTTTAAGTATTGTTGCAGTGAGTGTCAACCCCGGATTTGACCCAACCAAAATTGATGATTTCGTTTTGATCAGGCTTGTGATTGCAGGAATTCTGATGATTGCGTTGACCTTTGGTTTTATGTCGGCTGTTAATATTCAATTGAAACGGCAGCTGGAAGAACAGTTGGCGTCACGGAACAAATTTTTTAGAATTATTGCTCATGATTTGCGTGGTTCATTGGGCACAATGACGAAGTTTTTGAATTTGCTGAACAATGAACCTGACCTTGTTGAGCAAGAGCTGAAATCCAATCTTACTGAGCTGGAACAATTAAGTGGATCAACGTATCACCTGCTTCAGAATTTATTGGAATGGTCGTCAAATTACGATAGTCTTTCCAAATTGAAAGAGGAAATGATTGAGATTGACCATTTAGTGAAAGATCATATTGAGCATTTTAAGAGTTTGGCCAAGTTCAAATCAATCCATGTGGAGTACGAAAAAAGTGCCAAAGCTTTAATCAAAGGACACCGAAAGATGCTTGAAACCGTTTTACGTAACGTGTTGTCCAATGCACTAAAGTTCACACCCGAAAACGGCACGATTTCGATCAAAACAGAAAGTAAGTCCGAAAAAGTTTATCTGCGCATCAAAGACTCCGGTGTTGGAATACCACCTGAAAAGCTGGATGAGATTTTTAAATTTGAAGCTAGTCGTTCGTCTCTGGGAACGAATGGTGAAGTAGGATCGGGTTTTGGCTTGGTGGTCTGTCGTGATTTTGTACAAAAAAATAATGGATCAATTCGGATTGACAGTCAACTTAATTCGGGGACTGAGGTCATCCTTGAATTTCCTGCAGTCCCCTAAATTTGTATTGTAAGATCGACTATTCCCTGATCCATTCGGTTTTTTCATTGGCCGGAACGCGCGTGCGTGGCGGACGCTCAAATTCTTCATCAGGAATTCCAAGTACAAAAAATCCCATTGGAACGTCCTCTTCTTCGAGATGTAGAAATTCACGCATTGACTCAGAGTAGCAGGTATCACCGGTACTCAGGTAACCTCCAATTCCCAAAGCATCCAGGCTTAAATAAATATTTTCAATGGCGCAGGCTACAGAAATCATATCCTCCTGTTTGGGGAATCGTTTAAATGGATCACGTTTGGCAATCACCGCAATCACGTGGGACACACGTTTCCATTTTTCATCATAGCCTTCGTATTTGAAATCGTAGAATTTATCAGGCGGAGTGACCTCTTTGTAAATTTTCTTTTGAACTTTAAAGAACGACTTGACACCTTCGCCGACAAAAATCTTGAAATACCAAGCTTGTACAAGTCCATGTGATGGGGCCCAACTGGCATTTTCAAGCAGTTGCTCAATGACTGAATCGTCAATTTGTCCCCCTTCTTGTAATCCATTTACAAAGGTTGATTTTCTACTTTTCATTAAGATTGAGATATCTTCTGCTGAATACTCCATAATTAAGTTTTACATTTTGAACTTTGGTTATAGAACACGTAAAATTAATAATGGTTTCGAGAATTTCCCTACCGAACAGGGGAAGAAATTCGTTATTTGAAGTTAATGTTAAAATGGATCATTATTTTTGTAGAACATCAACGTTTTCAATACTGAAATGACAAGTCGAATAGATACAATTACGGAACTTTTTCAAACGAACCGGTTGGATGAAGCTCAAAAAATGATTGAAGAAGCGTTGGCTTCTGAATCCAACGAAGAATTGTTCTTCTGGCTGGGGAAAGTGCATTATAAAAAGCAGCAGTGGGGCAAAGCAATGAATGCTTTTACGAAAGTTCTGGAGTTGAAACCTGATCATCAGGAAGCGCAATCGAATCTTCAAATGGCTAAAAATATTCTTGGCTATTTTACGCCCGATATGTTTAATCCTTAATCACCACCCGCTCGGTGACAAATTGACTTTTGGAGCTAATTCGAAGTAAATAATGACCGGGAGGCAGGTCATTAACCGGGAATTGCAGTTCCTGGTAATTGCCGGTAACCGTTTGATTCATAAAAGTACGTATCGCCTGTCCCGCTTCATTAAAAAGCACGATTTCCAATTCCGGATCTTTGTTGTAAACTTTCAAATTTAAATAGTCTGTTGTTGGCACGGGGTACACTGTTGCCCGGATTGGAGCCTTGCCAAAGAACGAACTAGCATTGGATGTTTTCAGGATCGGGAGAATTTCGAATTGATCAAATAAGATCGCATCGATTGTTGATTGATCAGCCTGAAACCACTCATGAAAAATAGACGCATAGACCGAACGGAAATCAAATTCCATCTGCACATTCTGTTTTTGATCCGCTGCATCCGGAATGGTGGGGATGTGACCCAAAACCGTTGGATTGATTGGCTTGCCAAACAGGATGGCAGGATAGGCTTCTCCATGATCGGTTCCCAGACTGTCGTTGGAGGCAATTCTACGGCCAAACTCGGTAAAGGCAAAACCAATCACGTCGTCGGATTTGTTCATTCGATGCATATCATCCTGAAAGGCAAAAACGGCATCCGACAAGTATTTCAACAAGTCAGCATGTTTTCCTTTGTCGGTTTCTGTTGAACTGGTAACTTGGTTGGCGTGCGTATCAAAACCTCCGAGACTGACAATGTAAATTTGCGTATTCAAACCTCCGGCAATCAATCGGGCGACTATTGCCAGTTGATCGGCCAGTTTGTTTTCTCCTGTTTGTGGGTACAATGGCGAGAGATTTTCAGCCTTTGAAGCTGCCTGTTGTACGGTGTCCAAGTAAGCTTCTGTAGCGTGCATGGCCTCCGTTACAAACTCAAGCTCGTGTCCGTACGGAGTGTCTGGAAAAGCAAGACCATCTCCGCCAGTCTGCTGATAACTGACATTCAGGTTTTGCAAAACGATGCTCATGTTACTGCCTTCTCCCTGGCAGGTTGGCGAACTAGTCGCTCCCACCGTAATTGCAATGGGGTGAGGATTTGCATCATTCGGATAATCAGTGGGGTAATCCGGATACATGCCATCCAGATAGCGTCCTAGCCAACCGGTGTTCAGCACCACATCGGATGCTGATCCGGAGGTGACGATATCTCTGGAACGGAAATGCGACAGGTTTGGATTGGGGTAGCCAACATTTTGAATGATCAGCGCATTTTCATCTTCATATAAATTTTTGAAACGGTTCATGGCCGGATGCAGGCCAAGTGCGTCTGTCAAATGCAGTAATTTATTTTCAGGCAGAATGATGTTGGAACGTGCGTCGCGCAGTTTGTCATAGTTTTCACGCGGTGTAAACATATTTAAGCCATCGTTGCCACCATTCAATTGAATCAATACCAATTTTCGGGATTTATTGTTTGCAGTCAATGCTTTCAGGAACAGGTTATCGTTAACCACTCCCAAAGCCTGACCTCCCAAAAGCAAATGCGCACTGGCTGCTGATATTCCGTATTTTAAAAACTTTCGTCGTTTCATGATAGTTGATATTCTGCCATTTTGAACATGGTTTGCAGCAAATTCCGCAATTTGGCTTCGACAGCCAGTCGCTGGTCTTCATTGCTTGGATCTGCTTTGTAATTGTTCCATTCGTTGCTCCATTCAAAATCGGGCAAGCCAGGAATCAGCACTTCTTTTAAATTGGCCAATTGCTGGTCAGTTGCTCCGTATGGGAAGAAACGGTTCGACAATTCTGTCAATAAAACATTCACATCCGATGGGGCAGAGGTACTTTCAGCAACGGCAATTAAGTCAGCTTTGTAATAAGCTCCATCACGGCGAACACCATTGACTGATGTTATATTGTTGGTCAGGTTTGCTTTTTGAGGTAACGTTGCTGCATTGATCCACAATTGATGATATTGCGGTGCCTGGTAGTATGCTGGCCATCCAGCAACATCATTGGGATCACCCAATTTCATTTCCTGGTTACTTGCCTGGTTGAAAATATAATTCCACAGGCTGTACATATCATAAAGCTGCTCTTTCCCGGGGATTGGAAAATTGATCTGCTTGATGGTACCGGCAATGAAATCTATTGGGTTTTTGATTAAGCAACCATGAAGGTTCTCATCAAAGAAATGCTGGCTGTTAAGCAGGGCAGACAAAACTGGTTTCAGTTCATAATTATTTGACCGCAGGATATCAGCAAGTGGAGCAATAATATTGGCTTCAATAGCATCGTCGATGACATAATACACGAACCACCGGTAAAGTTTACGAACGATAAAACGAGCCGTTTCATTTTGTGCAAGGATGAGTTGAATAAGCGATTTGTATTCGTTTTCACCTTGATTGCTGATCGTTGCATTATTGAAGGCTTCGGAAAATATTTTGTCTGACTTGTCGTGCTTGGCTGCATTAAAAGAGGAGCTTACATCTGGATAATTAATTTTCCAACCGGTTAGTACTTTGGCAGCAGCACCAACATCTTGCTCTGTGTAATTGGTGTAATTTCCCTCGCTAATCAATGGGCCTTTTCCAATCGTGAAAAGCTCCATGAGCTCGCGGGCATAATTTTCGTTTGGGGCACCAGCAACATTCTCTGTTCCATTTAAATATTTCAACATGGCCGGAAGAACAGTGATTTCTTCGGTGAACTGCTGAAAATTTCCCCAGGCATTTCTGCGCAGGCAATCATTGTATTGATAAAGGAGATCGGCACGGCCAACAATACCTCGTTCTGTTACAAAATGATTGTGCCAAAAAAGCACCATCTTCTCGCGCAGAGAAATGCCTTGGTTGAGAATTTGTCCAATCCACCATTCCTGCAAACTTAACAGTCGGTAGGAGTTGTAATTTCCATTGTGCGGGTTGTTGACCCATGTTTCACCAACCGGAGTATCCGCATCTCGGCTGTCTATTCCTAACGGAGGTTCCGGCATGTCCGGATCCTGCAATAAAAGAGAGACCGCATCGCTGATTGCCATGCCATTGACCGATTTTAAATCTTCCGTTGTAAAACCAAATAGGCAACGTGATAATAAATGGCGGGCTTTGGCACCATCCAGATTCCCGGTTTCGGGATCGATCGATAGTGCTTTCAGGGTATACCTTGGCAGTGAATGATTGTATAGCTGCCGTATCTTATTTTGTTGGATGGATTTCAGATCCCGCTTCATAAATTC
>DATFMO010000475.1:0-2137 GCA_035266925.1 Sunxiuqinia sp.
AATTTCATGAATGAGTTCAGAGCTCACAGCCTGCAATGGTAACTGCAAGGTCACCGACTTAATATTGTTTTTCCGCACCTCATCCAACAGCTCAATATTTCGTATTTTGAATTCCAGCATGTCTGACTTATAGCGCTCCTGCACCTGCCCTTTTATCATCAGGAAAAGTCCCTTTTTGCAATATTTTGAAAACTCAACGTAGTCTTTTCCGAAGAAGAAAAATGTGTAGGAATCGGTGTAATCTGTCAGGGTCATTTTACAATAGTGGTTCCCCGTTTTTCCAATTGCCTCCAAACTATCGGTCACCATTCCGGCAAAAGTCAAATCACGTCCTTTCAACACTTCAATCCGACTATTGATATCTCTTAATGAGAATTCACGGCTAGTAAAATTTTCAATCTCCAGCTTGTAGTCGTCCAATGGGTGTGATGACAGGTAAATCCCGATCAATGCTTTTTCTTTTTCGAGCAGCACAATCTTCGGCCACTCCGGCACCTCCGGAATATCGGGCGTTTTTACGGTTTGCGCTGACATCACCTCGCCAAATAGCGACTGTTGCGAATTACTGCTTTCCAGCTGCATTTGGTGTCCATAGCGAATCAGCCGTTCAATGAATGTTGGCTCATTATCTGCCATGCTACCAAAAAACTGGCTCCGTTTCATCGTTCCAAAACTGTCAAAAGAACCGGCCATGGCCAATGCTTCAATATTCTTCTTGTTGACTGTTTGCAGGTTCACACGTTCCGCAAAATCAAATACGGAATTGAAAAGGCCCTCTTCACGAGCGTTGACGATACTGGCCACAGCTCCCGAACCAACACCTTTTATGGCGGCCATTCCAAAACGAACATCACCTTCTTTGTTTACCGTAAATTTCTGGAAACTCTCGTTCACATCCGGCCCAAGCACATTCATTCCCATGCGGTTGCATTCTTCCATCAACTTGGTAATATCCGTGATGTTGTTCAGGTTCCGACTCATGTTGGCAGCCATAAATTCTGCCGGGAAGTGTGCTTTCAGATAGCCTGTTTGATAAGCAATGTGTGCATAACAAACCGAATGCGACTTGTTGAAGGCATACGATGCAAAAGCCTCCCAGTCTTTCCAGATTTTCTCAATCAAAACATCCGGCTCTTTCTTAACCTGTTCACAACCTTCAATGAATTTTGGGTTCGCTTTGCAACCGTCGATGAACTTTACTTTCAACTTGTCCATCATGGCTTTGATTTTTTTACCCATCGCTTTCCGAAGCGAGTCCGAATCACCACGGGTAAAGTTGGCCAAATGTCGCGAAAGTAACATCACCTGCTCCTGGAAGACTGTAATTCCATAGGTGTCTTTCAGGTATTTCTCCATCATCGGGTGGTCATATTCCACCTTCTTCCGACCATGCTTCCGGTCAATATAATCCGGTATGTATTCCATTGGCCCAGGACGATACAAGGCGTTCATCGCTACCAAATCCTCAAAGCGGTTAGGCTTCAGGTTACGCAGGTGCTTTTTCATACCGGGCGATTCAAACTGGAAGATCGCAGTGGTATCACCACAACTAAAAAGTTCAAACGTCTTTTGGTCGTCTCCGGGAATGGCATCAATGTCCACCTCCAGCTTTTGTGAGTGTTTGATATTTTCCAGTGTTTCCTTGATGATCGAAAGTGTTTTCAATCCAAGGAAGTCCATCTTCAACAACCCAATCGCCTCAACAAATCGTCCATCATATTGGGTGGTGTACAAGTGCTCTTCTTTAGTGGGCATCAACGGAATGTGTTCATCCAGCGGATCACGGCTAATCAGGATTCCACAAGCATGAACGCCCGTTTGGCGAACGGATCCTTCGAGTGTCTCAGCGAATTTCAACGTATCAGCCACCAATTTGATCTCGGAGCTTTTCTCCTTTTTCAGCTCCGGGTTTTCTTTGTACGCTTTGGCAAATGTCATTTTGGGTGCTTCCGGCACCAATTTGGCCAAGCGATCAGCTTCCGGCAACGGTAATTTCAGCACACGAGCCACATCACGAATGGCCAACTTGGTCGCCATCGTTCCAAACGTACAGATATGGGCAACACGATCCTGACCGTACTTTTCGGTCACCCAATCCAATACCAACTGGCGGCCGTCATCATCGAAGTCGATATCG
>DATFMO010000476.1:0-8884 GCA_035266925.1 Sunxiuqinia sp.
AACAGCTGTTCTTTTTACTACAAAATCGCCAAAAATCAGCTTTCGGAAGGGACCATTAGTTAGATAATTATGTTTGATCCTAAAAAAATACGAAATGACTGAACCAAAAACAATTCGAATTGGCATATGCATGGCTGGTGCCGTATCTGCTGGAGCCTATACGGCCGGGGTAATCGACTATCTTTTTGAAGCGCTTGAAAACTGGCAAAAAGCCAAAGATTTGAACCTACCGGGCGTTCCCAAACACAATGTGAAAATTGAAGTGCTCACCGGGGCTTCTGCTGGTGGAATGACCGCAGCGATGACATCGAGTGCCGTGCAACATTCCTTTAAACACATCAATGCTGAAAATTATAAAACGCCGGAAAATACGCAGAATCCGGTTTATGATGCCTGGGTCAACCTTACAGAAACAGAACAACAAAAAATGATGGATCAAATGTTGGCTAACGACGATATTGACGACCTGCCAACCCATGAAGTTCGTTCCCTTTTTAATTCGAAATTTATCATGGAGGTGGCTTCACGAATCATTGACAATACGGTTTGGGATCCCGAAGCAAAGCGTCCCTATGTTGCGGATGACCTGGAAATTCTGACCACACAGACGAATCTTCGGGGGTTCGATTATGCACTGAAATTTCGTACGGCCTTGGGCGAAAGTGTACATCGCATGACGCGCCACCAGGATGTGGCTCATTTTCGGGTGAATCAAGAGGGAACCTATGAAGGAAACGGTCAGATCCCACTTTCCTATAAAACCGAAAAAGGGGTGAACAAGGATTTGCTGAAAGATGCTGCTATTGCGACCGGTGCTTTCCCGGTTGGACTGAGCCCTCACCAAGAAAAGCGCGACATGCGTTACATCCTGGACAATCCGTTCTTGAATGAGGGCAAGAGTGACATGGTGCTTTCCGGCGATAAAATTTATTCGTGCGTTAATGTGGATGGGGGAGTGATTAACAACGAGCCGTTTGGCTTGACTGATGACATTTTAGTGCGCCGTCGGAAAGAAGAATTGGAAAGGGCTGGCAAAAAGAAAGAAGCCAACAATTACATCTTCGAAAAATCAGCTGAAAAATTTGATACAACCCTGATTATGATTGATCCGTTCCCCAGCGATCAGGCACTGAAAGAGGACAACGAGCCGTTGGAGGCCATCAAGTTTGCTGTACCTGATTTGCTGAATGCCATGCGACAGCAACTCATGTTCAAAGAAGAAGAGCTGAAGAATGCATACGATGAAGACAACTATTCCCGTTTCATGGTGCTTCCGGTTCGGTACGATGCTGGCAATAAGCAAGAATATGCACTGGCTTGTGGCGGATTGGGGGGATTCGCCGGATTCTTTAAAAAAGAATTTCGAGAGCATGATTTTATGTTAGGACGCCGTAATTGTCAGTTGTTTCTGCAACGATATTTCAGTGTTCCAGAAGCCAAGAACAATCCAATTTTGAAATTCGGCTACGATGGAGTCGATCAGTTTCGGGTTCCTTCAAAAGATGGGAAAAGTTATTTTCTACCCATCATTCCAGACATGCGCGTGATTGAAAAACCGGATGGTTCAGCTGCCTTGCAAACCGCAGTGCCAGAAGAACGCGGAATCGCTTACAACTCCATAAAAATTATGCTGAGCGAATTGCTGGCCCTGGAAGACAAGATGCAGAATCGTTTTGGCAGTGTGCTCGAAAATATTATGAATGGTGAACGCAAACAAAAACCGCAAGATCAGCCCAGCAAAGTATTGGCACGAATTCGAAAGAAAAGTGGATTTCAAAAATGGACTGGGAAAGTAGGTGGTAAATTAGGCAAGAAGTTAGCTGTTCGACAGGGGCGGAAAATCATAGCCACCAAATTTGTCGACAGTGTGATTCGAGAAATGGAGACCCGGGGATTACTTGATGTCGACTGTTGACAATGACAAAAAATGGTTTCGAATTCGAAATTTATACTCATTCTAAATGACTGCAAATTGCTGAAAAGCTGATGCATCCTGACCGTTTGCGTTTGAATGGCATTAAAATAAAATTAAATTTGTGAGCAGACTTAAAGCTTACAGCATGGCAAAGCAACATGATCTTGGTAAAAAAGTAAAGCAAATCCGCGAGACCAAAAAGGTGACCTTTGAAGAAATGGTGGAGAGAACCAACCTCGACATTGATCAACTTAAAAAAATTGAAAAAGGGGATGTCCTGCCTTCATTGGCACCCCTCATTAAAATAGCCCGGGCACTTGGCGTTCGTTTGGGGACTTTCCTGGATGATAGTGATCAGCTTGGACCAGTCATCGTGCGGGCGGGAGAGCACGAAAAAGGCGTTCGTTTCAGTTCGCAACAAACTGGATCACGGGAACACCTCAATTTTTTCTCACTGGCTTTTGATAAGGCCGGACGTAGCATGGAACCTTTCATTGTTGAAATTGAACCCAGTGAACAATCAGACTACATGTTGTCGTCGCACGAAGGCGAAGAATTTATTTACGTGCTGGAAGGTGAAATCGAAATCAATTACGGCAAGGAACTTTTTCAATTGGGACAAGGTGATAGTATTTACCTCGATTCGATTGTGTCGCACAATGTGCATGCTGCAAACGCAAATCCTGCCCGTATTTTGGCAGTTGTCTATGCACCGTTTTAACAGGAACCTCGCCCAATAAAAACCATACATCATGCAATTACTCGACTATACGCTTGGTAGTATTTTAGAGAAATACGCTTTCGAAACTCCCGATCAGGAATTCATGGTTTATCCGGATCGTGACTTGCGTTTTACCTACGGTGAGTTTAACGAACGGGTGAACAAGCTTGCGAAAGGACTCATGTACATTGGCGTGGGAGAAGGTGATAAAGTGGGCATTTGGGCCAACAATGTGCCCGACTGGCTGACCTTTATGTTTGCAACCGCTAAAATTGGTGCTGTGTTGGTAACCATCAACACCAATTACAAGCTTTCAGAATTGGAGTATTTGCTGAAAGATGCGGACATCCACACCCTCTGTTTGATCGATGGTTTCCGCGATAGCGATTATGTGAACATGATTTTTGAATTGGTACCGGAACTGAAAAACCAGGCACGTGGCGCCCTGAACGCTGCCAAATTTCCGGTATTGAAAAACGTCATCTTTATTGGACAAGAGAAACATCGTGGAATGTATAATACAGCAGAGCTCATTTTGCTTGGGGAACATTTGGATGAGCTGGAGTTGGAAGCTGCAAAAATGAAAGTAAAGACCCATGATGTCGTTAACATGCAATACACTTCTGGGACGACAGGTTTTCCCAAAGGTGTGATGTTGTCGCATCACAATATCCTGAACAATGGTTTTGCAACAGGTGAATGCATGAAATATACGGCGGACGAACGGTTGCTGGTTTGCGTACCTTTTTTTCACTGTTTTGGTTGTGTATTGGCTGTCTGTTCCATCATCACGCATGGAGCCACCATGGTAATCACCGAAGATTTTGATCCGTTGATGGTGTTGGCTGCTGTTGAAAAGGAAAAATGTACCGCACTTTATGGCGTACCAACCATGTTTATTGCCGAGCTAAATCACCCGATGTTTGACCTTTTCGACCTCAGCAGCCTACGCACCGGAATCATGGCGGGAGCTTTGTGTCCCATTGAAACGATGAAACAGGTGATGGCTAAAATGCACTGTAAGGACATCATCGTTGTTTATGGATTGACTGAATCGTCGCCGGGTATGACTGCCACCAGGACACACAATTCCCCGGAGGCGCGTGCCACAACCGTTGGTTTTGAGTACCCCAATGTGGAAGTGAAAATCGTCAATCCGGAAAATGGTGAAGAATGTGCTGATGAAGAGCAAGGTGAGGTATGTTGCCGCGGCTACAATGTGATGAAGGGCTATTATAAAAATGAAGAAGCGACTCGCAAGGCCATTGATGAAGACGGTTGGTTGCATTCGGGCGATTTGGGCGTGCGTACTGAAGATGGGTTTTACCGAATCACAGGTCGCATCAAAGATATGATCATCCGTGGCGGAGAAAATATTTATCCGCGTGAGATTGAAAATTACCTCTTTAAAATTCCCCAAATTGAGTCGATAGAGGTGGCTGGCATTCCCAGTCCCAAATATGGTGAACAAGTGGGCGCATTTATCAAAGTGAAGAATGGGCAAAGCTTGACGGAGGAAGAAGTAAAAGAGTTTTGCCGCGGACAAATCGCCCGCTATAAAATACCCAAATACATTTTCTTTGTCGATGGTTATCCGATGACTGCCAGTGGCAAAATCCAAAAATACAAACTGAAGGATGTTGGTTTGGAGCTGTTAAAAGAACGAGGGATTGAAGTGGTATAGGGAGGAGATCCATGATTTTCATAGTTACAAAGCCGTTCATTAAAGCTGATTTATTTCTTTTTCATGCCTTCTAATAGTTATTTCCTTTTTCCTATAATATGCACTTTCCCTTAGATGTGTTTCAATATCATGAAGAGTCGAAGCAATGTTCTTTCTAATTATTTCTGCTTCATTTTTAGCTACCCCATTTTCTAACGAAGCATGGAATCCTCTCAAAGAAAACATCTAACTTTCAGCTTTTTTTATTTGTTTGACAGATTTGACGTAGTCTCTGACGGCAAAGAACACGGAAGCAGCCGTTGTGATAACTGCAATAACTAATAAAGTAATGTTCATTTTAATAGTTTTAAATTCTATAAAACATAAATATTTGCTTGAATGACTTTGCAATAAGTTGATTTAAAGGAGGTATGCAAGTTGATGGAGCAAAGTGCTCGGGTGTTCCGGTTTTTAACCGGAACTTTTATTCGTGCGGATTAAACCCCGATATGTCGGGGGACACACCCGTTTCAAATCTGGGTGTCGCTATTCCCAAATCGCGATTGGCCAAACGGCGAATCGGAGTTCGCCGCACCCGACTCACTATTGTAGCCTGCTCGATGATTGAGCAGACCGAATTTCAAGGAAGTTCTCACTTCCTTTTATTTTTATCCATTCTAAATGACTTTTCGAAATAATAATTTTAATTAGTTTGCAAAAATATTTTTAGTTTTGTAGGTGATTGCTTCATAAAAGCCCGCCCGGGTGATGAGAGAAAAAATAGTAGACTGGAAAGTAAAATTTTAGAAAGACCCAATTGGATGAAAAAAATCTACCTCTCATTCGTTTTGGTATGCATCGTTTTGACATCTTTTGCACAAGGAAAGACACAGGTTGGAATTTATTCGGAAGGCGGCTGGTTTTTTCCAAAGAAAATAATAGATACCGCCACTCCGTTCAAAAATGGCATTACTGCAGGTGTAGGTGCTTATATTTCTACTTCAGTATGGAAAGGCCTTTCCATGTCTTTGGGCGCGGGATATCGCTATCGGTTTAATAGGCAAGAAGGAGCATTCTCGCCTGTTTATTTGCGATACCCAACCTATGGATATGGAGGCTATGGTTATATCCCATATGGCTACGATGCAGGGGTGAATTATTCATATAAGAATGAATGGTACCATTTCCCGCAAAGTTACATTGTAGTTCCTTTGAAGCTGAAATACAACTTTGGTCAGTTACTTTTTCTGGAATCAGGTGTTGAGGCATCCTGGTTGTTGAATTACAAACGCGTAACAGACAATACAGGTTTGAACTGGCTTGCTGGCATTGGATGCGACAAATATCGAATTCAGTTTGCAGTGGAATATGTTCAGGGTTTTAAACAACAAGGTTTTTGGGATGTACAGGATTACCCGGAGTTGGGTGAGTTTTTCCGAAGCCGAACATTGGTTTTGAACCTGTCATGCCCGCTCGTTGGATATAAAAAGAACCAAAAATGAAATTAGGAATCCTTGTTATTTTATTCACATTCACCGGAATTGGCAGTTTTGCCCAACAACCGATCAATTCAAAACCATTGGTTGAGCAAGTCCAAAAAATCAACATCCTTTATCCAGGGTTTGAAAAAGAAAAGCCAATTGGTGAAAAAACAACCTGGGGGTATTCGTTAGGAACACGGGTCTGGTATAGTTGGGGAAGCTACTATGATGATTTGAATCAAATATTTAGAAACAGGTTTAACTACATCAATCTTGTTCCTTGCGGTGAGATTTATGGACGATGGTATTACAACATCAAGAAACGTTACCAGAAACACAAACGGATTGCGCATAATTCAGCGAGTTATTTCACTGCTGGCGCTACCATTTATTTTGATGGGATTGAATTAATTGATCACCGAAGAAACAATAACGACCGAATATTGACAGGTGTTAATGTTGGTTGGGGATGGCGCCGTACGTTTGGTGGACGGATACTATTTGACATCCATTTTAAAGTGCAGCCGACGATGGAGAATACGACGAATTTCGGGATTCTCCTACTTCCAGGGATTCATATTGGCTATCTGTTGTTAAAATAGGGAACAGAAACGTAATTTAATTTCTGTTGGTATTTTTTCTTGAGCCACCGCCTTTGCCATGGAAGTTTTTTCTTTTACCGTATTTACCTTTTCCATGGCCTTTGTATCTCTTGGAAACCTTCCATTCAGGTCCGGCACCTAAATCAGGTGGAAGCGGGGCTTTAAATACTTCACTTTCGATCAGATCTTCAATCTGTTGAAATTTGTACATGTCGTCCTCATTGATCAAGGTCAGAGCAATCCCCGTCGTATTGGCACGTGCGGTTCGGCCAACACGATGGACGTAATCTTCAGCATCGCCGGGAACATCGTAATTGATAATCAGGTTAATGTCTTTGATGTCGATTCCCCTGCTGAGCACGTCTGTAGCAACAAGAATACTAATTTGCCGGGCCCGGAATTTTCGTAATATTTCTTCCCGTTCTTTTTGTTCCAAATCAGATGAGATGCCTTCAACGACAAATTTTTTCTTCTTCAGTGCTCGGGCGATATTAGCCACTTTCTTTTTCGTTGAACAAAAAATAATAATGCTTTGATCTTCTTTATCAGCAATCAACGATTCGATTAGAGGTGTCTTTTGCGTTTCGTAGCAAATATATGCTGCTTGTAAAACGCCTTCAGCCGGCTTGCTGATGGCAGTGGCAAACTCTTTGGGATTGTTCAAAACTTTCGCAGCCAGTGTCCGGATTTTAGGCGGCATTGTGGCACTAAACATTAGTGTTTGTCTTTCCTTGGGCAGATGACTGAAGATGCGAATGATATCATCATGAAAGCCAATATCCAGCATCCGGTCAGCTTCATCCAATACAACATATTCAACATGTTCCAACTTGGCAATATCATTATCGATGAATGAGATAAGCTTTCCGGGAGTTGCAACAATTATGTCTACCCCGCCAGTAAGCGCTTTGCGCTGCGCTTCCCATTCGCTTCCATCGCCACCACCATACAAAGAACAAGAAGTTGTTCCCGCGTAATAAGAAAAACCTTGCACTTGCTGCTCTATCTGAATGGCCAACTCACGGGTAGGTACAACGATCAGTGCCCGTGTTTTACCGGCAGGTAGTGCCGATACTTTTTCAATAATGGGCAACATAAAAGCAGCCGTTTTTCCGGTGCCGGTTTGAGCACAGCCAACCAGATCATGCCCTTCCAAAATGATGGGAATGGTACCCTTCTGAACTTCGGTTGCCTCCTCAAAACCCATGTCGTGCAAGGCATCCAGAATGTCATCGTGTAAATCGAATTCGTAAAACTTCATAAAAAATTGGGAATGAATTTCAAACTACCAGCGAAGAAAACCTACCTTTTTCGAAATAGTTCATCCTGTCTTAATAGATAACAAAAGTAGTATTTTTTTCGGAAGATTACATTATTCAACCTTAAGACAAAATAGTGGAGTGATGCAGGAGAAACCGTTTCAATTCTTCAAGGTCTACCACCCCAGGAATAGGATGCCTCCGCCACTGATCAACAATACCAGGCCGGCAAGTAGATGAACGTATCGCTCCATTTTTTTGAATCGCAGAAGTCTGGTTCCTTTTTGTCCAACGTAAACGGTAAAAAGCATGGTGGCAATTGTGGCGATGCTAAAAAGCAAAGCAACGATAAATGTTCCAAACGCACTGTGCTGATAGGCGGTATAGATGAACAGTGGGATCAAAACTTCACAGGGGCCAAAAACAAAGATCAGAAAAAGGATCCAGGGCGTTAATTTGACATTGTCCGCTTTTTGATCTTCAGTTGGCAGATGTTGTATCCCTCGGATCTTTTTGGGTAATAGAAAAGCGGGAAGATGCCTGTGATGTCCACTTTTCAGGTATTTGTATATGCCATAGATGGTGTAAAAAATTCCAAAGGCAAAAAGCATCCACCCGGCAATTTCACCGCGGAATGCCTCAATATGTTGAAGTCGTGTCAGGCTGATGCCAAGCACAATACCGATAATCCCAATGATAATCGAGCTGCCCACGTGGCCAATGCCAGATATGAAGGTGATCCACATGGTTTTATTCCACGACCATTGCCGGGCCTTGCTTAGCACGATGAATGGCAGGTAATGATCGGGTCCCAGTAGCGTGTGAATGAGTCCCAGTGAAAATGCAGATACAGCCAGTAAGTAGAGTTCGTGCATCTTTCTTCAGTTACAGTTTGTTGATCAATGAAGCTTGGCAGGCCGCACCATATCCATTGTCAATATTGACAACAGTAACGCCACTGGCACAGCTGTTCAGCATAGAGAGTAGGGCAGAGAGTCCTTCAAAATTGGCTCCGTACCCAATGCTGGTAGGGACGCCAATCACGGGCTTGTCGACCAAGCCACCAACAACGCTGGCTAGCGCGCCTTCCATTCCAGCCACCACGATAATGACCCGCGCATTGCGAATCAATTCCAATTTGTGGAACAGTCGATGAATGCCGGCCACACCAACGTCGTAGGTTTTTTCCACGCGATTGCCCAGAAACTCTGCTGTGATGACGGCTTCCTCTGCCACAGGCATG
>DATFMO010000477.1:0-2236 GCA_035266925.1 Sunxiuqinia sp.
CCTACGAAGTAAATCCGGATGCGGCCCAAAAGGTGAAATCGGCCATACGGACCCTCCGCTCCATGACTGATAGCCTGGGTTTATCGGGAAAGATCGGGATCTACGGGTTTTCGCGTGGATCAGATGCCGGCTCAATGGCTATTGGCGACAAAGTCGTTCCAACCCTGGAGGATGCTGGTTTCAATATTGGAATATCAGACAATGTGCAGGCAGCAGCTCTTGGCTCCGGCGTTTTTGATTTTACCCAGATTTACAACTACCTGGATGATGGAGATGGTACACTGGAAACGCGGTGTCCATGGGCGTGGGGACCACTGAAGGATAATTATGAACTTTGGAAGTCCATGGGCTCTTCCTACCTGGTTGAAACTGCCGCAACTGCCCCCGTTCTTTTCTTTTACAACACGGATGACGCCCATTACTACCAGGATCAAATCAAGCATTTAAAAGCCAAACTGGACCGTATTGGTGTCCCAACCTCTACCATCATCGATTATGGAACTGGTCATGCCGTTCCGCAAGACACTGCCTCGCTGGCTAAGCTTTATACGTTTTTTAACCAGTATTTGAAATCATCACAAACGGGGTTAGATGACATCGCATCAAACAACAATGGCAATACATTCAAATTACCCATTAAACTATTTCCCAATCCGGTAAATGATGAACTAAAAGTAACATACAACAAAACACAAGCTGGGAATGTACAAATTAAGTTACTCGATTTATCAGGTGCAGTATGGTATGAAAAAGACAAAAAACTTCAACAAATTGGTCAACAGACTGAAACCATCAATTTAAGTAAACTCAAACTGCCACAGGGAATCTACTTTATCAAAGTAACTAGTGGGAAAAAACAGGGGATCGAGAAGTTTTTCAAGAAGTAGATCAACAACGATACAATGTCATCATGAATCAAGCCAGCTACAGCGATAAATCGTGGATTGTCGAGTTATTGACACAGGCGTTTCTGGATAATAAAAGTGTGAATTACGTCGTAAAACAGGATGCTAAACGCCATCGGCGAATTGCCAACTTAATGGCCTATTCGTTTGAGATCTGCTGGAACTGGGGCAAAGTGTACATTTCAGACGATAAAAAAGCTGCCGTCTTGGTGTTGATTCCACAGCATAAGAAAACCAATTTCAAAGCCATCAAACTGGACGTGCAATTAGTGCTCAATGCGGTCGGTATTCGAAAGGTAACCAAGGTGCTTTCCCGCGAATCGAAGATCAAAAAGCACCATCCCGAACAGCCGTTCTTCTATTTATGGTTCATCGGTGTGGCTCCGGAACACCAACAACAAGGCATCGGCAGCGCTTTGTTGAATGAAATCATTAGGGAAAGTGGACGTCAAAATTACCCCATCTATCTGGAAACTTCCACAGCCGAAAATCTACCGTTTTACAAAAAGTTCAATTTTTCGATTTATCACACGATGAAATTTGGATTTCCCTTGTATTTTATGCGACTTGAAAGTTAATTTTCCTGTAACTTACTATTCAAAAAAGATGAAACATTATCTTACCCTGAGCCTATTGTTAACTTTTACGATCATTTCCTGCATCATGAACAAGCCTCAAAAAACTTCAGAACAACTGAAAAAAGAACTCATCCAGGTGGAACATGATTTTGCAGCCATGGCCAAAGAAAAAGGAATGGCCGACGCTTTTCTGGCCTTTGCAGCCGAGGATGCCGTCCTGAACCGAAACGACAAGTTAATTAAGGGGAAAGATGCCATCAAAGCGTATTTTGAGCAACAAACACTCGTGAATGTCCAATTAACCTGGGAACCAGATTTTGTAGATGTAGCTGCCTCGGGGGACTTGGGTTATACCTACGGGAAATACACCTTTTCAGCAACCAATAGCAACGGCGAACCAGTCCATGCAATCGGCCTATTCCATACTGTTTGGAAACGACAAAACGACGGGAGCTGGAAATTTGTGTGGGACTAATTTCATTTTCAATAATCTCCTGTCTGCATTTATTGACGGGGTTTCAAACTTTTCGACCTCCATCAAATTTTTTGATTCCCATAAATAAACTGTATCTTTACCGATCTGAGGTTTGAAAATTTGCGTTTGACGAATTCCATCCAATCGATAATTGATCGACGCTTCCTTTTTTGAATCCTAATTTTTCACCATAAAAACGTTAAAATTAATTCATGGGTAGATCACAAGAATCATTTCAAAAAAAAGCAGTTAGAAACAAGAAAGAGAAAAAGAGAAAA
>DATFMO010000478.1:0-3260 GCA_035266925.1 Sunxiuqinia sp.
CTCTGGCGTGTGGCAACGATTGCAATCCGGTCCCAAAGTATTGTTGTGCATATCCGTATGACATGAAATACATTCACTCTTGGCTTCTGAAAACACCAGTGTTTGATGACAGCTTCTGCAATCCACGGTCTTATGCTGACCAGTCAGGACAAAACCGGTTTGTGTGTGATCAAAGGTCATATTCTTTTTAAGCAGCTCCCAATTGTCGGATGAATGACAATTGGCACAATCCATTTTCAAGCTTGCTCCGTGTGGCGATTGATTATCAGCAAAGCTAACGACTGAGATGAATAACATCAGGATGAGTGACAGTTTGCGCATTTGATCTCTTTAAAAAGTTTATACTGAGTGAATGTGCCGGAAGGATCGGTTTTGGTTTTATGGCATTGCGCACAATTGACTTTGGCATGTGCTCCTTCCAGTTTAAATCGGGTTTGATCATGGTTAAAGCGTTCTGCTTTCCAACCATCAAAACCGTGACAGCGCTCACACATTGTGACACCGTTTTCTCTGAATTGCCCGCGATGGGGATCAGTATGGCAGGTTTCACATTGTGTTGAAAGGTTCGCAAATATTTGAATCGGTTTTTTATCTTCGTTTTCTTTGAAATGACATGTGCGGCAGGAGATCTGAGCATGCTTCCCGGCCAACTCAAAATTGGTTTTATGGTGGTCAAATTTAATATCAGCCCATTGATCAACTTTATGGCAGGAGCTGCAGTCTTGATTCGGAATGAATTTTTCTGAAATAAATCCTTTGTGAATATTTTCATGGCAATCCACACATTGCTCACCAATATTTTGAAACTCCCAACGATCATCCTGTTTATGACAGGCAAAACACGGAGTAGCAAGGTGGGCTCCAGCCAATTTAAATTTACCCTGGTTATGCTTTTCAATGGTGAATGATGTTGGCGTAAAACCATTCACCGAATGGCAATCACCACAGTCTGTCGCGGAATTGGCTTGAGTAAACTGACCATGATGATAGTCCTTATGACAATCGGCGCATCGTTGGTGGGCAATGGGTTTTGTGTAAGATTGCTGGTGACACTTTTTACAGTCCAGTTTTTCATGTTTGCCTTTTAACGGAAATCCGGTTTTGTCATGGTTGAAAGTAATTAGTTGAGCCACTTGATGAAACGATTGTTCATTGTGACATTTTGCGCAATCCTGTCCAAATTTATTTTTGTGCACATCTTCATGACAAGCAGTACAATTGGCAAAAGCAACATTCGCAAATTGTTGGAACTTCTTCCCCGCTCTTTGCTCAATCTGGTGGCATTTTACACAATCCACGTCGGCGTGCTTGCCACGAAGCTGAAAATCTGTTTTGTGATGGTCAAATTTCACTGCCGGTTTAAACGAATCAAACCCATGACAAGAAGCACAGTCTGAAGACAATGTCTTTTGATGATAGTCTACATGACACGACAAACATTTCGTATCCAATCCGAGGAACGTGCCGGCCTCCTTCTTTTGCGAAACGTTCGGCTGAATATATTTCGCTTTGTGACATTCTCCACATTTAAGCTGGGCGTGCTTTCCCTGCAACTTGTAGCCAGTCAGGCCATGGTCGAAATTCTCATGATCAAATTTAGTAAGCTGAAATTTTCGGCCATGGTGCTCGCTATGGCAGGTGAAACAATCTTTTCCCTGAACTTTTATTGAAGCGTGATAGCCTTCCTTTTTCGAGGTTAGATTTTTAATTTCCTTATGGCAATCCAGGCATTTTTCATTGGTCACCTTTTTCCCTATTTCATGGCATTGGGTGCAATTTGACAGCCCCTCCAACTGCTTGTGTGCTTCACTTAATTCCCCGGGCGATAGTTGTGCAAATACTGCAACAGGCAAAATCCCCGAAATCAATATGATTAATAACTTCTTCAAAAATTTTAGTTTTGGTGATTAAATTAATCAACATTTATTTAGCTCCACGCTTCAACTTCTTATTTATCATGCTTCAAAATAGCCTCTCCAAACTTTTTCGTAATCTGAATGCCTGCTTTTTGTAAAAACTGGCTTGGCAATTCACCACCTGCAAAAATGTACACCAAATCATTCTCAATCTCCATGGATTCCTCATTATCGTTTCTGGTCAAAAATATCGACTTATCTTCAATTTTTACGAGGTTTGTATTGAAACGCACGTCCACTTTCCCGGAATCCATGGCGACATCCATCTCAGCTTTGTTTCGTGGTTTGATCCGGCTAAAAGTATCTCTGCGATACGACAAAATCACCTGATTCTGCTTACACAATAACATGGCAGCTTCCACTGCAGAGTCTCCTCCTCCCACAACCAGGATTTTCTTTCCCTGAATAAGCTCCGGGTCCAGCAATCGATAGGCTACTTTAGTACTTTCTTCACCCGGTACATTTAATTTACGGGGAGTTCCCCGTCGCCCGATGGCCAACAAAACTTTTTGGCTTGTGAGTTGCTCGCCACCTTTGATATCCAGCACAAAATGGCCATTTACAGGCTGAATAGCTTCGACCTTTGTGCGCTCTCGGATTTCCAGTTTGTTCTTGGAGATCACATCAGTCCATAGCTCTAGTAATTCCTGCTTTGAGGTTTCATACAACTTCACTTTTCCATAAAGTGGAAGTTCCATCGGGGCAGTCATAATAATCTTTGCCCTGGGAAACGTATAAACGGTTCCACCCAAGGAATCCTGCTCAAGCGTTAAAACTGAGAGGTTGTGCTGCTTAGCGGACAAAGTCGCTGAAATACCGGCCGGGCCGGCCCCAATAACAATGAGATCGTAATCAGCTTTTACTTTTTTACTAATCGTTTTAGCCAGGTTATCCACCGCCTGTCGTCCCTGTTCAACCGCGTTCCGGATCAATCCCATCCCGCCAATTTCGCCGGCGATATAAAGTCCTGAAACATTTGTTTCAAATTGCTGATTGACATGAGGCAGTTCCACTCCTCGTTTTTCGGTACCAATGAACAGCGTGATAGCTTGCGTTGGACAGGCATGAAAACAAGCACCGTGACCAATGCATCTGGAAGCATTGATCGTCGTAGCATGGCCATTTTGAATGCCAAGAATGTCTTTTTCCGGACAGGCTGTGATACAAGCGCCACTCTGAATACATGAATTAGGATTGACAACCGGATGTAGTGAAACCGGTTCATATAAACCTTCGGCTTTCGCCAACTCGATCTTCTCCTCGACCAACCGGGACTCACGTTTCATTTTTTGCACATAAAACCAAACAATTGAAATGAAGACGATTCCAATGAGTGAATAAATG
>DATFMO010000479.1:0-9003 GCA_035266925.1 Sunxiuqinia sp.
AATTGCACGGGTGGTGGATGCTTTCTCTCGCCGTTTGCAAGTTCAGGAGCGGCTGACATTGCAAATTAAAGAATGTATTCAACAGACATTGAATCCCCTGGGAGTGGCCGTTGTCATTGAAGCGCAGCACTTGTGCATGCAAATGAGGGGCATTCAAAAACAGCACTCAATTACCACAACATCAGATTTTACAGGCGCCTTTGAACGTGTTGCTACGCGGGAAGAATTTATTCGACTAATCAGTTCAAAGTTGTCTTGAATTGAGGGTGCAACAAGAAGGTTAATTGAAAGTTAACGATTCAGAAGAAGCCGAATACCAACGCAATTCACGGTTTAAAAGACTGTTATTGTTATTTTAATTAAACGAAAAAATCATTTTTAAATGCTGTTGTGACCGACATTTTTGTATTATTTTAGCTTAAAAATTTACAAAAGAGCATTCCTCCAACGCCATATTTGTAATTTTTGCCAATAGTGGCTTGAGAGGAAAATGAACAATCACATTTTAAAAACCATAAACATGAAAAGAACGAGTACATACAAATTGTTTTCTTTGGTGATTCTTTCTGGTCTTTTCGCCGTAGGAATGAGCTCCTGCAGTGGTGGTAAAAAAGCCAAAAAGGAAGAAACAAAAGCTGTTGAAAAAACGATTGAAAAGGAAATTAAGGAATATTCTTATCCACTTGTTTCTGCTTTCGATGTAACTAATATGCTCAACGAGATTGAAGCGAGTTACATTGTAGGAATTACCAACAGCCCGGAAAAAGCAACGGATTACTTTTCAGAAAAAGAACGTGCGGTAAATCTTGGTGTTTACACAGCCGATCTTGCCTATGCAACAACATACAATCAAAAAGCTGCCGTCCAAAACTATTTTAAAGCCAGCGAAACGTTGGTTCGCGAACTGGACATGACGTCAGCGTTTGATGAAAATTTGCCGGATAAAATTGAAGCGAATCTGGACAATAAAGATAGCTTGGTCAACTTGGTTACTACCATGTTTCAAAATGCTTATGCCTACTTAAATCAGCAGGGAAGAACAGAAGTTTCATACCTCGTTTTGTCTGGAACAGTAATCGAAGGTCTGTACCTCACAACGCACGTTTCAGAAAATACATTCCAGAATCCAAAACTGATCAAAGCGATTTTGTTCCAGAAAGAGCCATTGATAAAGTTAGACAGTATGATGGCAGAATACAAGGATTCCGAAATGTTGAGCGATGTTTACCAGGATATTGTGGCGATTAATAAAATTTTTGCCCTACAGGAAGGCACGACTTCAATGACCAAAGAGCAGGTTGAAAAATTGACCGATGCCGTCACTACCATGAGGGATAAATTTACACAGTAAGACTCATTCATTGAATAAAATATAAACGGGTTTTTGCAATTCGCCGCACTTTCGGGAATTCAGAAATCCGTTTTTTCTTAAATTAGGGCCTATGTACGAGGGGATCATTGAAACGCTGATACGGTTATTTGCCATCATTACCGACTACCACGACGAGGAATCAAAAGCCATGTCGTCCAAGTTGGTAGAGTCGTTTTTGAACGAAAATTTTAACCGTGAGCTTGTTGAAGTGTATCACAAGCATTACCTCGATTTTGTCGATCATTATCACATCACCAACCGTGATATTTTGTATCGACACGAAGGTAACGGTGATAAATTCATCAACAAAACGTACATCAATCAAATATGCGATGACATTGCCGGCCAATTTGATTTGGGAACGCGTTTCATGATTGTTGCCCAACTGTTGAACTTCATTAGAAAGGACGGTGATTTTAAACTTGATGATCTGAAAATCGTTAACCTGGTGGCTCGTGGTTTGAAGATCAATCCCAAAGAATACGATAACCTCTATCGTTTCCATTTATTTTCCATTCAGAAGGTTAAAGACAAAGCCAACTTGTTTGTCGTTAATGGAAATGAAGAATATCACGATAAAGAGATCAAGCATTTGTATCGTGAAAACATGCAGGTCGAGCTGGAATTAATTCGTATTGGAAGTATCAATGCGCTTTTCTTTAAGTACTGGGGACCACGTAACATGTACCTGAATGGACACCGGTTGACCCAGCACCGTTTGTATGTTTTTCCTCCGGGTGGTATTCTGAAAACATCGCGTATTATTCCAATTTACTATAGTAGCGTGATGACCCGCTTTGTACAGCAAGAGGGTAAACCACGAATTGTCTTCAATGTTGAAAATATTGAATACCGTTTTACAAGACGAAATTATGGAGTCCATCCTCTTAGTTTCCAGGAGCGTTCAGGCGACCTGGTTGGCATTATGGGCGGTAGTGGTGTTGGAAAAACCACCTTGCTCAATGTATTGAATGGAAAATTGAAACCCTACAAAGGAAGCATCACTATTAATGGCTATGATTTACATGATCCCCGAAATGATGAACGGCTGAAAGGGGTGATCGGTTATGTGCCGCAGGATGACTTGCTTTTGGAAGAATTGACGGTATATAAAAACCTCGAATTCAATGCCCGGTTTTGCTTTGGCGATATGAGTGACCAGGAAATTGAAGCGAAAATTGAACGTGCATTGGTCGACTTCGACTTGGTGGAAGCCCGTGATTTGGTTGTCGGCAGCCCGCTGAAAAAAATATTGAGTGGTGGTCAGCGCAAACGTTTAAACATCGCCTTAGAGTTGATGCGCGAACCGGCTATTTTATTCGTTGATGAACCAACTTCGGGGTTATCATCGGCTGATTCGGAAAAGGTTATGTACTTGCTTAAAAAGCAAACACTAAAAGGGAGGCTTGTGTTTGCCAACATCCATCAGCCGTCCAGCGATCTTTACAAGCTGTTCGATCGGATGATCATCATGGACAAAGGTGGGCGGGTGGTCTTTTTTGGTAACCCGATGGATGCCATTACCTATTTTAAAAATCAGGCTAACTACATCAATCCTGATGAAAGCGAGTGTTTGAGCTGTGGTAATGTGAAGACTGAACAGCCTTTGCGCATCATTGAAGCCCGGATGGTCGATCCGTTTGGGAAAAGCATTCGTCGGCGGAAAATATCACCCGAGGATTGGTACCAGCGTTATAAGAAGAATGTGGAGCCGCGTGTGATTGATTTTATGGAGACCAATCCCGTTGAAAAAGAAGTATTTCCGGAGGTTCATTTTAAAATTCCTAAGTGGTTTAGACAGCTAAAACTATTCATGCAACGTGATTTTGAAACCAAAAGTTCTAACCGTCAATATTTAGCTATTGCTTTGTTGGAAGCGCCCATCCTGGCCGTTATTCTCGGATTTTTTTCTAAGTATTCAGAAGATGGTGTTTATTGGTTGGCTAACAATGATAATTTGCCGGCATTCCTATTTATGAGCATTGTGGTGGCCTTGTTTATTGGACTCAGTATTAGCGCCGAAGAAATTTTCAAGGACCGGAAGATATTGAAACGAGAGGAATTCCTGAATTTGAGTCGTGGCGCCTATATTTCTTCCAAAGTCATCATTTTATTCTTATTGTCGGCCGTGCAAATGCTATCGTTTGTATTGATTGGCAACTACATGCTTGAAATTCATGGTCTCACATTGTCGATGTGGGCAATCCTGTTTTCGACCATTTGCTTTGCCAACCTGTTGGGACTCAATCTTTCAGCAGGATTGAATACTGCAGTTGCCATTTATATCCTGATTCCATTGTTGTTGGTGCCACAGTTGTTGCTCAGCGGCGTCATCATCGATTTCAATAAAATGAATTCGTCATTGAGCAATTACAACAAAACGCCGCTCATTGGAGACCTGATGGCTTCGCGTTGGGGGTATGAGGCTTTAGCGGTCAACCAGTTCAAAAATAATTCGTACCGGAAAGTGCTTTTTGATGAGGAACAAGCCAAGAATGATATCGGGTTTAAGGCATTTTACTGGATTCCGGAAATTAAGAATTACCTGGAAACATACAACACTTTAAATAATAGAGGAAAGAGAGATGAGGCAGCTACAATTGTTCCATTGCTGAAAAATTCGTTTTCAGATTTGACGAATGATGTAGATCATTTGAGTGATTCAGTTCTGCGGGGTGTTGAGTTGATCGGGTCAAATCAGTTTAATTCAGCATGGAACAGTGCTTTGCAAAATTACCTGCGCGACTCGCAATTTATTTATAAAGACCGGTATCAAAAGGCTACTGATTCATTGAATTTGGAACACGCAGGAATGTTGAAAAAGTTCGGTGGCGACAACAAAAAATTGATTGCTTTTCGGGATCGTTATACCAATAAGAAGCTGGAAAGCCTGGTTCGTGACAAATACAGTTTGCATAAAACTTACATCTCAGACGACCGTATTTATCAAGGCGATGAGCCAATTTTTCGAAAACCAGCGCACAACAATGGACGAGCCCATTTCTACGCATCGTACAAGTTAATTGGCAATTGGAAGATTGACACTATTTGGTTTGATATTGCCGTTTTGTGGACCTTCACCTTTCTGATGATGATTGCCTTATACTTCGATTTGCTGCATAAAGCGCTCACCTATGTTGAAAACTGGAGACTGGCACGCCAGGCGCGAATTCGAGACAACATTTTCTACAATCCGATGGCTTTCATGAAAGGAGAGTTAAAAAACAAGCGGTAAATTAATGTTGATTGATGTGTCGCCACCATTTTTTGCTTGGAAGTGGTGAACTGAGTTCAATAGTCTCACCAATTTCCGGTGTTGTGATCCGCAGTTCGCCAGAGTTGTTCGCTGCTAAAAGTCTTTCCATGGGTTCAGTCCATGGGTGAATGCTTAGCTTGAATTTACCCCAGTGAATGGGTAGAAGTACTTTGGTTTTTAATTCTTTTGCAGCCTGGTAAGTTTGCTCTGGTGCCATGTGGATGTATGGCCAATATTGGCTATACTGCCCACATTCGAGCATGGCAATGTCGAAAGGTCCGTATTTTTCACCAATCGTTTTAAATCCCGGGAAGTACCCGGAATCAGCTCCGAAGAACACTTGATGGTTCGCTCCTGAAATGACCCACGATGCCCACAAGGTTGAGAAACGATTATTTAGGCCGCGTCCTGTAAAATGACGGGCAGGCGTTGCTGCCAATTTTATTTCTTTGCTGAATTGAAATTCGTCCCACCAATCCAACTCTGTAATCTGGTTTGGTGAAATTCCCCAGGTTGTCAGGTGATTGCCAACACCAAGGGGCGTCACAAAATTAACTTTTTTGGAGCTTAATTGGCGAATGACACGATGATCCAGGTGGTCGTAGTGATCGTGAGAAATCAGCACCAGGTCAATCTCCGGTAAATCCTTCAATGAGTAAATTACGGTGTATGGAAAGGCTTTGGATCCAATAAACTGAAAAGGAGAGGGCCGCTTGCAAAAAACCGGATCAGTCAGGACTAGTTTACCTTCAATTTCAATCAACATCGTTGAATGTCCCAACCAGCAGATTTTGACATCATCAGTTCCCTTGTGATATTTCGTTTTATCGATTGGGTTGGTTGGAATGACATTTGTTGGAACCCGGTTCCCTTTATTCGACAGGAATTCTTTGAACAGCTTAAGAAATGGAAGGTGATCAACCTGCATTCGTGTTTCCACCGGGTTTTGAAATTTTCCGTCTCTGAAGTTGGGTGATTTAATGATATGTTGCTGATCGGACGTTTTTATTCGACTGCCAAAGGCAGGATTGAAGCGAATGACTACATAGCCAATCACGACAACTAAAATGATGATCCAAAGAATAAGCATTATGATTGCATTTACAATGAAGTGGGAACAAAGACCGGGAGTGATAAGTTTGCATTGGAGCAAAAAAAACCGCCTGATTAGGCGGTTTCTTTTCTTATCCTAGATATGTTTTTAATAACTTACTTCTGGACGTGTGTCGCAATCTTCGAATTGCTTTTTCCTTAATTTGTCGAACCCTTTCACGGGTTAGTCCGAATCGCTCACCAATTTCTTCCAGGGTCATCTCTTGACAACCAATTCCGAAGAACATCCGAATGATGTCACTTTCGCGTTCTGTAAGGGTAGCGAGAGCACGCTCGATTTCTCTGGCCAATGATTCCATCATCAGACTACGGTCTGCATTTGGAGAATCATTATTAACCAGAACGTCAAGGAGGCTGTTGTCTTCACCTTCAACGAACGGTGCATCAACAGAAATGTGACGCCCAGACACTCTTAAGGTGTCTGCAACCTTTTCAGGTGGCAACTCCAATGAATCAGCTAATTCCTCCGGTGATGGCTTACGCTCGTTTTCCTGTTCGAATTTGGAAAATGCTTTGTTGATCTTATTCAACGAACCAACCTGGTTCAATGGTAATCGAACAATTCGCGATTGTTCTGCCAAAGCCTGAAGGATGGACTGGCGAATCCACCACACAGCATAGGAAATGAATTTAAACCCGCGGGTTTCGTCAAACTTTTCAGCTGCTTTGATCAATCCAAGGTTGCCTTCGTTAATTAAGTCCGGAAGACTTAATCCCTGGTTTTGATACTGTTTTGCCACTGAAACAACGAACCTCAAGTTTGCACGGGTCAGTTTCTCCAATGCATGTTGATCGCCTTTCTTAATCCGCTGTGCCAATTCTACTTCCTCTTCAACAGTAATCAGATCTTCTTTTCCGATTTCTTGTAAATACTTGTCGAGAGAAGCACTCTCACGGTTGGTGATCGATTTTGTAATCTTTAATTGTCTCATATACCCTTCTAAAAAATCGTGCAAATATAGACTTTTACAGTCAATTATTCAAACTTATGGACAGCTTTGGCGGATGGTTTTTGATATATTAATAATAATGAAGTAATATTCTACTTATCAATTCCAAAAACAAAATAGGCCGGCTCCCCATTTGGATACATCCCTTCGATTAGAACACCGCCTTTGGCTGAATTTATAATTCGTTTAAAATCATTAACCGAATCAACCTCTTCCTTGTTCACGGCAGTGATAATAAATCCGTCTTTAAGCCCAGCATCTTTTAGCTTGCCTTTTCCTAAATCTGTGATTTTAATCCCATGGCTTAATCGAAGTTGGTATTTCTCGTTTTCCGACAGTCTGCCAAATTTAGCGCCTAATATTTCATTGTCGCTAGCTTTGACGATTCCTGTATTTCCCTGCATGTTACGGAGGGTTACTTGAAATTGTTTCGGTTTGTTATCTCTTTTTATCAAAATTTTCACCTTATCGCCCGGACTGTGTTTGCTGACTTGTTCTTGCAGCTGTGAAGTTGAGTTAACAACTACTCCGTCGATGCTTATAATCACGTCACCTTTTTCAATTCCAGCAGCCTCTGCGCCACTGTCGTCACTAATTCCGGCAACATAAACTCCTTCTATTTCTTTTAGGTCATGATCTTTAGCAAGTTGTGCTGTTACATCCTGAATTTGAACACCAAGAAGAGCGCGTTGCACCTGCCCATATTCTTTCAGGTCGCTAACTACTTTTTCAACGATTGCTGAAGGAATGGCAAAAGAATAGCCTGAATAAGAACCTGTTCTGGAGGCAATTGCTGTATTAATTCCTACAAGCTCTCCATCCATGTTGACTAATGCACCACCGCTGTTTCCCGGGTTAACGGCAGCGTCTGTTTGAATGAACGACTCAATACTCATGCTGGTCCGGTTAATTCCAATATTTCTGCTTTTTTGACTAACGATACCTGCTGTAACTGTTGAAGTCAGGTTGAAGGGATTACCAACGGCCAGCACCCACTCGCCGAGTTTCAAGGCGTCAGAGTTGCCATACTTCAAATAAGGCAGGTCTTTTTCGTCAATTTTTAAAAGAGCAACATCTGTTGTTGGGTCGGTACCAATCAATTTAGCGGTGTATTGTCGTTTGTCATTCAGGATGACCTGAATATCATCAGCGCCATCAATCACATGGTTGTTGGTCACAATATAGCCATCAGGACTGATAATGACACCTGATCCGGCACCTTCCATTTCCTGTTGTTGCTGCGGGTGTTGTCGATCGCCATAAAACCATTCAAATAATGGATTACTATATTGTACATTCATTTTCGATTTTACTTTTACGTGAACAACCGCATGAACCGATTTCTCAGCTGCGTAAGTTAAGTCGGGAGCGTGGCCTTGCGGGGCAGAAGGCATGCTCGTGTACTGCATATCCTTGGTTTGTTGAGGAACCGTTACAATTTGAGGTTGTTCAAAAAAGCGATTGTAAGCCCATACGGCAACAAATGCACTAAAGAGTGCCACAACAAGTGTAAAGCCAAATCTTTTGTAATTTTTCATCTCTTTATCATTTAAAAGTTATTTGTCTTATTGTAATCGTGCTAGTTAAACGCATAAAGAATGCCAGTGTTTTAACATTTTTATTTCCTTTGAATTGTTTAACAAGTTTTAACAGCATTCATGGGCATTATAGCGGATTGCCGGTTGTTTCCGACCCAAATATTTTGTGCACTTAAGTAAAAATGAAGTGTTTCACTGGCAGGGTGGGGCCTTGTCGGAATTTAAATCTATGGTGAAGCTGACATTATTTCATGAGATATCACTAAATTTGTTAGAAAGGCTGCTAGTATTCATCAACATTTTCAAAGAAGCGAATGTTTGGAGAGCTGTTTAGAAAGAGATTCAGATCGAGAAGTCTTACCGTTTACATTCGACGCATTGTAATCTTTTCGACATTAATAATGACTGTTGTTCTTGCAGCCATTGTGAGCATCCATGAAGTTATGGTTTTTCGAGAAATAAGTGAAGAACAGCAACAAATACATTTGGATGAGCGTAAAGAATTTATTCGTGATTTGATCAATATTGAAGTTGGATATATTGCCAGCCAGAAGGAATTGTTCGATCAGCAGATGTTGAATGTAGTTCAGCATAATGTGACTTTTGCTTTTAATGTGGCACAAGAACTTTACGAGACGTACGCTGGAAAAATGGATGCAGAATCGCTGAAAAAACTCATTATAAACGCAACCTCGTCTATCAAAAACGATAATAAATTCACGGAAGTCTTTATCAATGATTTGGATGGTAAAGGTGTTTATTATCCCCGGCAAT
>DATFMO010000480.1:0-10672 GCA_035266925.1 Sunxiuqinia sp.
CGAACCGGCGTTGACGATCTTTTCAGCTACGTCCAAATAGTTTTTCATGGAAATAATCAAATGCTCAGGCGCATACTCGTTGATCATTTCAATGATTTTGGGTTCACTGTTGACAACGATAGCAATACTGTGCTCCAATGCTTTCGTAGCAATTTCTTTTCGGCTCAGTTGTGCCAGTTGCGTTGCCAGTTCATTTTCAACTTCATCCACCAGTTTCTCCGAATTGGTGACCAGTACCACTTGTGAGTCCGGGCCATGTTCTGCTTGTGATAGCAGGTCAGAAGCAATAAAAGCAGCATTGGCTGTCTCATCGGCCATGATGGCAACTTCAGATGGGCCTGCCGGCATGTCAATCGCCACATCGCTAATGCTGATCAACTGCTTGGCGGCCATCACATATTGGTTGCCCGGACCAAATATTTTATTGACTTTCGGAACATTGTCGGCTCCGTAAGCCATTGCGCCGATTGCCTGAACACCACCCAGTTTAAAAACTTTGGTAACACCAACCACATGTGCAGCATATAAAATTGCCGGGTGAATTTTCCCTTCCTTGTTTGGCGGCGTGCAAAGTAGGATCTCTTTGCAGCCGGCAATTTTGGCTGGGATAGCCAACATCAGTACCGTGGAGAAGAGTGGGGCAGAGCCACCCGGAACATACAAACCAACCTTCTCAATGGCGACAGCTTTTTGCCAGCAAACTACACCAGGAGTTGTTTCAACCTTTTTTAAGTCGGGTTTTTGAATGGCATGAAACTTTGAGATATTTTCAGCTGCGGTGTCGATCGCCGTTTTCAGTGCGTCGTCGATCAAGTCACCGGCAGACACCAATTCTTCTTCGGATACCGCCAAATCCTGGAGGCGAATGCCGTCGAACTTTTCAGTGTACTTTCGCACAGCAGCGCCACCGTTTGATTTGATGTCATTCAGGATGGCCTTCACCCGGTCGGCCAGGTCAGCTGCGTTAAAGAGTGGACGCTCCAAAATTTGGGGCCACTCACTTTTAGCTGGATTGAAATATCGTTTCATGCTTGCTTTATTTCTTCGTTTATCGGTGTTTTTACAACTTGTGATTCTCAGATGAATTTAGAAAATCATTTTTTCAATCGGGACAACCAAAATTCCTTGAGCGCCTGCTGCTTTTAATTTGCCAATGATTTCCCAAAAATCATTTTCTGCAATTACTGAGTGCAACGAAACCCATCCTTCTTCCGCCAATGGCGTAATTGTTGGGCTTTTCATTCCCGGAAGAATGCTTGAGATTTCATCGATTTTATCCTTCGGAGCATTCAGCAAAATGTACTTTTTATCTTTGGCGCGCTCAACTGATTCCATGCGGAAAATCAACTCATCCAAAATTGCTTGTTTGGCCTCGGAAAGGTTTTCTGGTGCAATCAAAACAGCTTCAGAATAAAGTGCTACTTCAACTTCTTTCAGACGATTTGAAACCAGCGTTGAACCCGAGCTGACAATGTCGAAAATGGCATCGGCCAATCCAATTCCCGGAGCAATTTCAACCGAGCCTGAGATGACGTGAATGTCTGCTTCGATGTTGTTTTTGTCCAGGAAATCTTTCAAAATAACCGGGTAGGATGTGGCAATCTTTTTCCCGTTGAACCACTCAATTCCCTGGTAAACTTCTGATTTTGGGATGGCCAAGCTTACTCGGCATTTGCTGAATCCCAGTCGTTTAACGACTTTGACGTTTTGCTTTTTCTCCAGCATTTCGTTTTCACCGACAATACCGATGTCTGCTACCTCATCGGCAACCGCTTGCGGAATGTCATCGTCACGCAGGAACAGTGCCTCAAGCGGGAAGTTTTTGGCAGCAGCCAGTAATTTCCGCTTACCAATCATCAGCTTGATGCCTGTCTCTGAAATGAGGTTCATCGAATCTTCATTCAATCTTCCTTTTGTCTGAATAGCAATTCTCAATTGTGTCATATCTTTCTGGTTAAAATGAAAAAAGGCCTACCTTTCGGTAAGCCTTCTTTGGATTAATATTTTTCAAAATAAAACAAACGAATTACGGCCTACCGAGTAATAGGATGTTCCCATGATGGCCGTGATGTCCTGCTTTATTGTACATGTCATTTTTACTTTGTGCTGCAAGTATAATGATAAAATAAAAGTGTACCAAAATAAAATTTGACAAATTATAACTAAAGGCTGGATATTTATTCATTTTTTAATCTTCATTTTACAATGCAGTTTTCATGTCAAAATTGAATTAAAAAGAAAGGGCTTCCATATTTGAAAGCCCTTGAATTATTTTGTGTTTTTGATTGACTAAAAAATGTCGCGCATTTTTTCGAAGAAGTTTTTATCGCCGGCTCCCGGAGTCTGCTTAAAATTGTCAGATTCCTGTAATTTTTCCAGTACTTTCTTTTCTTCAGCCGTTAGCTTGGTTGGCGTCCATGCGTGGATTCGTACCAGCAAATCACCTTTCCCATAACCGTTAACATCGGGTAACCCTTTTCCTCGCAAACGCAGAATTTTTTCAGGTTGTGTCCCAGCATCAACTTTTACCTTCACCTTGCTCTCCACTGTTGGGATTTCAGCTGTTGTTCCCAATGCAAAATCAGGCATGCTGAGGAAAAGGTTGTAGATGAGGTTGTTTCCATCGCGAATCAATTCCGGGTGGTTGGCTTCGGTGATAACGATCAACAAGTCGCCATTCAATCCGCCGCGACGTCCGGCATTTCCTTTGCCCGAAACATTCAGTTGCATGCCTTCTGCAACCCCAGCTGGGATTTTAATGCTGACCACTTCTTCGTCGCGAACAACACCCTCGCCATGACAAGCGGTACATTTATTTTTAATGATTTGTCCTTCGCCGTTACAGGTCGGGCAAGTGGCTGTGGTTTGCATTTGTCCGAGCAAGGTATTGGTTACCCGGGTAACATGACCACTTCCGCGACAGGTTGAACAGGTGGTATAGTCGCTTCCACCCTGGGCACCTGTGCCATGACAGGTATCGCAACCCACGTATTTTTTCAGTTTGATTTTCTTCTCAACACCGTTGGCCACTTCTTTCAAATCCAGGGTCACTTTCACTCGTAAATCAGATCCACGATGCACTCTTCGGCCTCCTCCTCTGGAAGAACCTCCAAAACCACCGAATCCGCCACCAAAACCATGACCACCAAAGATGTCACCAAACATGGAGAAAATATCATCCATGGACATGTCATGTTGACTGAAACCACCTCCTGCAGCTCCACCCATACCGGCATGACCAAACTGGTCGTAGCGTTGTTTTTTCTGGGGGTCGCTCAATACTTCGTAGGCTTCGGCAGCTTCCTTGAATTTATCTTCGGCTTCATGATCGCCCGGGTTTTTATCCGGGTGAAATTGAATTGCTTTCTTTCGGTAAGCTTTTTTAATTTCTTCCGGCGAAGCGCTTTTACTCACTCCTAAAACTTCGTAAAAATCTCTTTTTGCCATACTCTCTTTTCTTTGTCTATTCGCCAATAACTACTTTCGAGAAGCGAATGACTTTATCGTTCATCAGGTATCCTTTTTGAATGACATCCACAATTTTGCCTTTCAACTCTTCGGTTGGCGCAGGAATTTTAGTAATTGCCTCGTGAAGATCGGTATCAAATACCTTTTCTTTCGCTTCAATTTCTTTAATGCCATTCTTTTTTAAGAATTCCTGAAACTTGTTGTAAATCAGAATAACACCTTGCTTGAGTGGATCCTCATCACTAATATCACTGAACGTGCTCAATGCTCGTTCAAAATCATCGATCACAGGAAGAATATCAACCAACACTTTTTCGCTGGCTGTTTTGATCAGCTCCATTTTCTCTTTCATGGTTCGCTTGCGGAAGTTGTCGAATTCAGCTTGCAGGCGAATGTGTTTGTCTTTCATCTCTTTAATATCATTCTCGAGAGATTCAATTTGTTCTTCCTTTTTATCTTTTTTCGATTTTTTATCTTCTTTTTTGGCTTTCGCCTTTTTTGTGTCTTCTTTTTCAACAGCAGCTTCCTGTGCAGTGTTATCTTTTACATCAGTTTCCTGTTCTTTTTGTACTTTTTCTTCTGCCATTTTTCTTCTGGTTTTAATTAACGCATTGACCGATTACAAAAATGTTGCCATTTGCCTTTGAGGGACAAATTGACACCTTATTTTGTAAATAAGGCTGACAAAATTAAAAAAAGAAAGGCAGCACATGGAGGCTGCCTTTATATCAATAGGATTTTATAATCTTATTTTAATAATTCACTCAACTTTTTTTCCAGGTTTGGTCCACGCAAATCTTTCGCTATAATGATTCCATCACCATCAATCAAGAAGTTTGAAGGGATTCGGTGGACCCCATAGACGGCGGCATATTTTGAATACCAGCCTTTTAAGTCAGAAATGTGGTTTTTCCAAGTTAAATGATCCGATTTGATGGCTTGTTCCCAGGAAGCTTTGTTTTTGTCCAGCGAAACGCTAAACACGGTGAAGCCTTTTCCATCTTTGAATTTTTTGTCTTTGAATTCATTATAGGCAGCAACTACATTCGGGTTTTCACGGCGACATGGCCCACACCACGATGCCCAAAAATCGATCAGAACCATTTCTCCTTTCAAATCTGATAATTTCAATTCTTTATCATTTACCGATTTTGCGATAATTTCAGGAGCTTTGTTGCCAATACTAATGCCAATTTTTGCATCATCTCCGGCTTTCGCTTGAAAGGCAAAAGCCACCATCAATGTTATTGCGATTAAAATTCGTTGTTTCATTTTACAATCAGTTTTTCCAGGTTGAATAATTTTCAAGTATACTAAAAATGAAAATATAAGGATATGTCGAATGTTGTTTTTTTATTCTTTTTAACAAAGAAATGAATGATGTGCTAAGCTAATCAATTCGTTTGATCGATGCTCCAACCTGTTTTAAACGTTCATCAATTCGTTCATAACCTCGATCAATCTGTTCAATGTTGAAGATTTTACTTTTCCCTTGTGCCGAAAGTGCAGCAATCAGCAGTGCGACACCAGCACGAATGTCAGGTGATGACATGGTGGTTCCACGAAGGATCTGTTTCTTATTCAAGCCGATAACGGTTGCCCGGTGCGGATCGCAAAGGATAATTTGAGCGCCCATGTCGATGAGTTTATCGACGAAAAACAGGCGGCTTTCGAACATCTTTTGATGAATGAGTACGCTCCCGTTGGCTTGGGTCGCAACAACCAAAAAGATACTCAACAGGTCAGGCGTCAATCCCGGCCAGGGTGCATCTGCTATGGTCATGATTGAACCGTCAATAAATGTTTCAATTTCGTATTCATCCTGTGCGGGAACATGAATGTCGTCACCCTGAATATCCAACTTGATGCCCAGGCGTTTGAAAGAATCCGGAATGATCCCTAAATGATTAACTCCTGCATTGGGGATGGTAATTTCTGAGCCTGTCATTGCTGCCAGACCAATAAAACTACCCACTTCAATCATGTCTGGTAAAATGGTGTGATCGCAACCGTGAAGTTCGGAAACACCTTCAATTCGCAATAGGTTGGATCCAATGCCTTCGATTTTCGCCCCCATGGAAACCAGCAATTTTGAAAGTTGCTGCAAGTAAGGTTCGCACGCAGCGTTGTATATGGTGGTTTGTCCTTCGGCCATGGTTGCAGCCATCAAGATGTTGGCTGTTCCAGTGACCGAAGCTTCATCGAGCAACATATATTGCCCTTTTAACTTTTCAGTAGAAACTTGATAAAAATGATTGTCGCGATCATAAACAAATTGAGCCCCCAGTTTTTGCAATCCAACAAAATGGGTGTCCAGACGTCGTCGCCCAATTTTATCGCCTCCCGGTTGAGGGATCAATGCCTGGCTGAAGCGAGCCAATAGCGGACCGACAATCATGATTGAGCCACGAAGGCTAGTCGCCTGTTTGGCAAATTTTTCCGTGTGGAGGTAGTCCAGATCAACCTGATTGGCTTGAAAACGATAGTGCCCTTTTGAAATCCGGTCTGTTTTTACACCCAACTCGCCAATAATCTCGATCAATTTCAACACATCACTAATCTCCGGTATGTTGTTGATTGTGATTGCTTCTTTGGTGAGCAATGTGGCACAAATAATTTGTAGGGCTTCGTTTTTTGCTCCTTGCGGTTGGAGTTTCCCGGAAAGTTTTTTCCCACCTTCAATTTGAAATGTCGCCATCTCGTAAAACAGTTTTTAGTCGTTTTTCCGATGCTTTTTTGGTCCCCGCGTTCCTCCAGTGTTTTGTTTTTTGCGGGTGCGTGAAAGGATGTCCCGTGTTTCGGTCAAGTCCAAATCATTTCGTTTGATTCGACCGTGGGAGAGGAGTTCCAAATCCTGGTAAATTTTTTCGTCATCAACAGCATCCTTGTTCCAAGCCAGAAAACATTTTTTCATGTGATTGGCCAGCAGTGTGATTAAAATTTCTTTTTCCTCACCACTTTCATATTCTGCTGCACGGTCAACCATCAATTCCAATGTTTTGCCATAATGACGCAACTTGATGTGGTTACTGGCGTAAGGAATTTTTTTAGGTGGTTCCTGAAAGGTTTCAGGTCTGGGGGGATCATAAGGATATTCAATGTCCAGTTGAAAATCAGACATGATGGCCAGATGGTCCCAAAGTTTATGCTTGAAATCATTGATGTCTCTTAGGTAGGGATATAAATTTCCCATAATATCAATAATTGTTTTGGCCGCAAGATTTCGCTCATCGCGGTCTTCAATGGTCATCACGTGATCAACCATATTTTGAATATTACGCCCATATTCAGGAAGGGGTAATTTTTTACGATTTGAATTGTAATCCATTTAAAAATATCTAAAAATAAGGTTTTGTGTCACTCAAGGTTGTACAAAATCCGGTAATTCAATTGATAATCTATTGTGAAGTGGGAACGAATCCATCTGCAAATCTAGCTGAAATAATTGTGCTAACAAAACGATTTTGCGCAATCGTCAACTATTTATACGCTCTTCGCTGGCGATTGATACTTTATTCAATAATTTTTAGTTTGGCGAATTTGAGCAAAAGTTGCTTTTGTCCGGCGTTTTGAAAAAAAACCGTCGCTTTCAAGTTCGGGAAGGCTCCTTCAACTTGCAATACTTTTCCTTTGCCAAATCGCTGATGTTCAACCATCATGCCTGATTGAATGTCACGAGGATCATCGCCGTCGAAGTTTTGAGCCCTCTTTTTGGCTTGTCGTAACTGCGTTAGTTTTTGATTCAAACCTTGCTGATCAGTTGCAACTGGACGCCGCGCTGTGGCTTTTACCCTCGTATTATTGAAACTTGGGTTAGCTTTTGTTTCCGTAGGCAATTCATCAAAATTGAAATCATTTTCGTCGGGCATGTCGACGAACCGCTCATCAATTTCGCCAATGAAACGACTGGGATTGCAAAAGTCCAGTTTTCCCCATCGATAACGTTGTTTGGCAAAACTTAGGTAGGCATTCTCTTCGGCCCGAGTGAGCGCCACATAAAACAGGCGGCGTTCTTCTTCGTAAGCTTCCGGCGTAACGTTGCCAAATTGCCCGGATGGGAAAAGGTTTTCTTCCATCCCAACGATAAATACATTTTTAAACTCCAACCCTTTGGCCGAGTGAACAGTCATGAGGGTTACCTTGTCTCGATCTTCTTCTTTCTCCGAATCCTGATCGGTCAATAAGGCCACATCTTCCATGTAGTTGCCCAAACCGTTTGGTTGACCTCCTTCTTTGGCATTGATGGAAAATTCCTGGATACCATTCAGTAATTCCTGGATATTCTCGAAACGGCTCAGGCCTTCCGGACTTTGATCCTTGTACAAATCTTTGATGATGCTGGTCTGTGTTGCGATTTCGCTGGCCATTTCGTAAGCATCGTTCATTTCCAGTTTTTCCTGAAACTGATTGATCAAGCCAGCGAAGAGTTGCACTTTGCTGAGTGTTCCTTTATTTAATCCCGCATGATTGATCGTGCCACTTTCTTCAATAATTTCGAATATGCACTTGGTTTCAGCAATGGCGGCCTGTTCTAGCTTGCTGAGTGTGGTGGCGCCAATCCCACGCGCTGGGTAATTGATTATTCGTTTTAAAGCTTCGTTGTCTTTCGGGTTGATAACCAACCGAAAATAGGACAGCAAATCCTTGATTTCCTTGCGCTGGTAAAAAGAAAGGCCGCCATAAATTTTGTAAGGGATATTTCGTTTCCGAAGCGATTCCTCAAAAATCCTTGATTGTGCATTGGTGCGGTATAAAATGGCGTAATCTTCGTAATTATAATGATTGCGTATGCGTGTTTCGCTGATCTCGTTGGCTATTAAATAGCCTTCTTCGTTGTCAGTCAATGCGGAGAACACCTTGATGATCGAGCCTTCATCATTTTCAGAAAACACCTTTTTAGGCAGTTGCCTCTTATTTTTTTGAATCACACTGTTGGCGGCATTGACTATGGTTTGAGTTGAACGATAGTTTTGTTCCAGCTTGAAAACCTGATGAGTGGGGTAATCTTTTTGAAAATTGAGGATGTTTTCAATCCGGGCTCCGCGGAACGAATAAATACTTTGAGCATCATCACCAACCACACACAAATTCTGGTGTCTGGCAGCCAGGTTTTTGACGATCAGATATTGGGCAAAGTTGGTATCCTGGTACTCGTCTACCAGCAAATAATCAAAACGGTCCTGGTATTTTTCAAGGATTTCTTTATGGTCACGAAATAGAATATTTGTTTTCAGCAATAAATCATCAAAATCCATTGCTCCTGCCAGGAAGCAGCGCCTGGCATATTCTTTATAAATTTCAGTAATTCGCGGCATGCGAATGCTCATATCGTATTCACGGATTTGGCTGTTTTGAGCATATGCTGGAGGCGTTATGAGACTATTTTTAGCTGCCGAGATCCGGCTTAAGACGACATTCGTTTTGTAGGTTTTGTCATCTAATTTAAATTCTTTGATGATCGTTTTAATCAAGCTTTTGGAATCGGCTGTATCGTAAATCGTGAAATTTGATGGGTACCCCAATTCTTCAGATTCGGTTCGCAGGATGCGGGCGAAAATGGAGTGGAAAGTGCCCATCCAAAGGTATTTGGCTGTATTGTAGCCTACGATTTTGGCAATACGATCTTTCATTTCACGCGCAGCCTTATTGGTAAAAGTCAACGACGATATACTGCCGGGTTTAACGCCTTGTTTCAATAAATGAGCGATACGAAAAGTCAGTACACGTGTCTTTCCGGATCCGGCGCCGGCAATCACCAGCGATGGACCATCAATATTTTCAACTGCTTTTCGTTGGGCTTCGTTTAATTCGTCGAGGTAATTCACCAGCTTATTTTTTCAATTTAAGTTTTTTCAATTTTCGTATCTTGCTAGAGCTCTTTTGTTTGCTACATTCAACGGATGGAACTCGCCAAGCTAATTCACCTCTGTGTCAATAGGTTTTTTGTTGTGGCTCGTTTCACAATCTCATTTTTTCAAAGTCAGCTTCAAAAATATAACCTATTTTTTGAATTCGAAGTTCAGCGGGTTTTTAGTTTTCAACAAAAAGATTCCATACAAAAAAAGAAGTGCTGTAAAAGATAAATCAAATTTTAGCGTTAATATTGTATTGTCGTAAAATTCAAGATGATTTTTGAACATGATTTATAAAGGAACAACCCGATTATTCTTCATATTGATAACTTTTTTTATCCCCTTTTGTGTTGATGCTCAAATTACTTCCAACGCTGATGGGATGACAACTACCGAATACAGCTCTGGCCCACAAGATCAGATTTATTTGTTTTGTTCGGCGCCAGATCAGGCAATTGGTCAGTTGACAGCTACGGCGTCCAACGGGCAAGCCGCGAATTTTGAGTGGACCAAATACAATGCAGCATCGGGAACGTTCGATCCATTTATGTCCGACAATTCCGGGAACACTTCCTCGACGATCAGTAATTTGGTAGATGGTGGCTATCGTGTAAATGTAACAGCGAATGGCGTGACCGAAACATATACCGCCTGGGTGTTTAATAGTTGGTATACGGCAACCGCTGAAATTACGAATTCAACTTGCGATTATTTCTTGTTGAACGGAACCATTGAACAAGCCCAGCTTACCTATTACGACCTCTCGGATGGAAGCGCTAAGCAAGTCAATAAAGATGTGAAAGTAGAATGGACTGAAAATGGCGATCAAATTTCATCTGTATTGAGTCCGACAATCTATTCACCACCTGCTGAAGATACCGATTATAAATTGCGGGTTTATGACCAATTTGGCTGTAGTGTTGAAGTGTCCGTGACTTATCAATCAATCGTCACCAAAGCTTCTTTTACGGCATCGCCCATGAAAGGCGAGGCACCGTTGAAGGTTGCTTTTACCAATACGTCGCAAAATGCTGATCAGTACGAATGGTTCTTTTTCCGAGACAGGGATGAATTGATCAAAGAAGGTGAAAGCGGCCCCATTCAGGATAGTATCATGAAGACTGCGATCGACCAAAGTCCGACCATCGTGTACGATCAATCAGGACATTATAAAGTCAAATTAGTCACAACCAAGCATAATGCGGATTTTGCTTGTACAGATACCTTTTATTTGCCTGACTATATCAAGGTTGACACAGCCTTTATAAAAGCACCAAATGTGTTTACTCCGAATGGTGACGGGGCAAACGGTGAGTTTGTGGTCAGTTACTGGTCGCTAAAATCGATTAAAA
>DATFMO010000481.1:0-4625 GCA_035266925.1 Sunxiuqinia sp.
TATTACCCAACCCTGGCGACCTCGGTGAAAACTACAAAGGACAAACATCGATTGGCTGCCGGATCAAAGGGCTGAAAAATGGCCAGGAAAAAACCTACTACATTTACAACAACTGCGACCATGAAGTGGCTTATGCCGAAACAGGGACACAGGCGGTAAGCTACACAACTGGTGTGCCGGCCGTGATTGGCGCCATGATGTATTTGAAAGGCCTATGGAAGAAAGATGGCGTTTTCAATGTTGAAGAATTTGATCCGGATCCATTTATGGAAGAATTGAAAAAGCTGGGACTACCCTGGCATGAAATTCATGAAACGGATTTAGAAATGGATTATTAATCACATGATACAATAAACAATAGAAAACCCGGTTGATCTCCGGGTTTTCTATTGGAGATTATCAAGCAAACCGTCAGTCTTTTACAGTCTCAATTTTATACAAATAGTGATCACTTCGCTGAAGAATTGCGTTACACAATATCGCTGGCGTTGCCTTGAAGGTTCCATCCAGTTTATTTTCTGCTACTTTTGAAAAAGTAGCTGTGGCTTTTATCACCGTAGTTTCTCCATTGGTATTCGTGAAATAAATATTTCCCGCTGCATAAACTGGCGACACATTAAAATGGCCCTTGAGTTTTTCTTTCCAATATACATAGCCATTCCCCGGATTGAGACAAGTCATCGTACCACGCTCATCTACCATAAACATCAGACTATCAACAATGACTGGAGTTGATGTTTGAGGTACATTTTTGTCGGTTTGCCAAATAATTTTTGAACGAGTAACATCACCATGCCCTGTTGGATCAACAGCAAAAAGTTGTGCAAAATAGGGCGCTCCCTGCGAAACAACCCAGCCGGAATTGACCAACACCAATCCATTGTAATACAGCGGCATGCTGACTGATGAATCTTCACCATAGAAAATACGCCAGTTTTCAGTTCCCGTGTTTGGATCATAAGAAACCGCAAACAACGCCCGATTACTAATCAGTTGATCTTTCCCATCAATATTAACAACAAGTGGTGTTTGGTAGGACTTCCGACTAATCGGCGCCGCTTGTTCATATACTTCTTCATCCGGACAGCCTACATGCCAAACAATTTCGCCTGTATGCTTATCCAGCGCATAAATATCCTGCACATCAATTCCTTCCAAATGAATAATTAATAAATCATTATACAGAATTGGTGACGAAGCTGCGCCCTGTACATGATCGCAGTGTAAATCTGTACGCGACCAAACTACCTGGAAATTCTTCGTATTGATGCAGGTCGTCCCATAGGTTCCATAGTGAACATATACAAAGCCTTCTTCAATGCAGGGCGTTGGCGTCGCATAACTATTGGTTGCATGAATGCGCCGAATGGAATCTGGTGTAAAAAGTTGCATCTCCTTTAACAGCTTTCCGGTTTCAAAATTAATACTATAGGCCGACATCCATTCTCCTTGCCTATCGGCACTGGTCAGCCATACTTGGTTGCCATATACAACCGGAGACGACCATCCCATGCCATCAATTTTTATCTTCCAGGCAATGTTTTCGGTTTCACTCCAATTTACCGGTGCTTTTTGAGTCGTTGAAAGGCCATCCAGTTGGCTTCCACGAAAATGAGTCCAGTTTTCAAAACTCGTTTTGGATTGGCTGCAGGAACACAGAAATACAACTCCAAACAGCAAGAATAGATAATTCTTCATCATTTCGATTCAGTTAGTTAAACAGTTTTTTTTTAAAGATCGTGACTTCCAGAATGATATCCTGCAATTTCTCATCTTTTTTATCTAAAAAATTCAATTACATTTGCAACCGCGAAATTTGGAGGAAGATTAATGGAAAGATTTAAGGTGAGAGAGGAAGCCGGAATTTTGCACGTCCGGTTTATGGGAGAAGCATATTTCCAAAACTTTGAAGAGTATTTAATTCACATCAGTGGAATATCGTTACCTGAACAATTGAAGATTTTACACGACAATCGTGATTCAGTTCCACAATTAAAACCATCAAAAATTATTGAATTGGCCAATTTGTTTGAGCAATACCTGACCAAACATCCGAAAGTAAAAATTGCATACATTCACAATGATCCCATTGGGGTGGCTTTGGCACAACTATTTAAGTCACAACTTAATGGCAACCAATTTAAAATTGAAGTTTTTTCAGGAGAAGAAGCAGCAATGAAGTGGCTTTCTGCTTCTTAAAAACAATTATTGATCAATTTTCACTTTCCCGTCGCAAACATCCCTGAGGTTAATGGCTTTAAAATAATCGACAACCAGGTTATTCAACTTTCCCCAAAATCCACGTACGTTGCAGTAATTTTCTTTCTCACAACGCATAGCGTGGGATAAACAATCGACCACACAAATTCCGGGTTCAAAAGCATTGTGAATATCCAGCATCGAAATTTTTTCGGGAGGGCGGGTTAAAATGTATCCACTTTTTTTACCTCTCAGGTTAGCAATCAGTCCGGCGGCTTTCAATGCGTGAATGATTTGATCAAGATACTTTACCGAAATACCCTGATTAGCAGCAATGTCTTTTTGAAAAACACCACTCTGTGTTTCATCACGGGCAATTTCAAGCATCGCTCGAATACCATACCGGGTTTTGGTACTAAACTTCAAGGTTGTTGTTTTTGGTTTATGAAAATAATATCCTAAAATTAATAAATATTTCATCTTTGACCTTCACCAAGCCAAAAAATTTATGCGGTGGATTTATTCCAAAATCGGTCAACTTTATTTTCAGCTTGCCTATCAGGCAATGTTGATCACCATAACAGTTTTCCGAATAAGTCTCACATTGAAATTGTTTGGATACTCCATTCATTGTCAGCTCAATTTCCTTTTTGCTGACTGGATTGGACAAAGATGATTCAATATCGTTGTGCCTTATTTCAATATTGATGGTTGGATACTTTTGGGCATGGATCAGATCCAGGAAATCATGCAACATCATTTTGGAATCGGCCTGTACCTCTTTGGCTGGAATCTCAATGCCCAGCATGGCATTCCCGGATTGCTGTTTCGCAGTGACCTTACAAAATTGGGTTTCACGATAACGCATATGAAAATCGTTGACGTTGGTTTTTCCAACAATCTGAATATCATCAAACATGTACTGGTTAAAATGAACCCCTTCAGCCGACATCTGCCCCAATGCCGCCGTGCTTACAAAAAGTGCCAGTATCAAATTTAATAGTGTGATTTTCATTGTACCGTTTCTGTTAAAAAGTTAAAAGCTGCTCCGCCTTCCGGCAGAGCAGCATGATCTAACTAACAAAACCTAAAATGAGAGTGCTGCTTCAAGCACTACGCCATGAAATTTTCCTCCGTTGATGTTCGCTCCTTTGTAATTATCAAAGGCAACACCATCATACTTTTGGTTCACATAGTCCAGTTTTACCAGGACATTGTCAACCATATTCCAGCCAGCGCCAATGTTTGTACGAGTAACATTGGATCCCTCATTGTCTGTCACTTTATTTAAACGAGTACCTACATAGAAACTTCCTAAACGATAGATTGCTTGCAAAGCAGTTTGATTGAAGTGTTGGTCTGCGCCATGTTTTACACCTTTCATATCTTCATAGATAGTGAATACTTCCAAACCATGGAATTTCACAAACAGGTTGGCCATGTAGCTGTTCAATTTAGATTGACCGCTACCAGGGCTCCAACGACCTGAACGGAAATCGTCGCCACTGTTTTTCACCATCACATCATAATAACGTGCACCGGCACGATCACCATCCCACAGGTAAACACCACTATGATCTTGAGTATGAATTCCAGAAACTGTCAAACGAACTCTTAAGTCTTCAGCCAGGTTTTTATCAAATCCCAATTTCCAGTTGTAAACCAGGTCTTTGCCCAAGTCATTTCCTCTACCATAATTCATACGACCGTTGTTCACACCGACCAAGGCAATAATTCCTTTGTTGCGATACAAGATATCCAAGCCCGGGTCGTCAGCATAAGCATCCATAATCCAGTTTCCAACAAATGGATTGTTTTCTACATTACCGTTGTTACTGCGATAGAAATGAGCATCACCGTAGTTTGGCATCATCACACCAGCACGGACGGTCAGGTACTGCATTACTTTGTCGGCAGCAGGCAGGAATGGCAGATTGTCAATTGTCATGTAACCACCTTCAACCCATGCTTCATTGTGGTGACGAGAAGACATGTAGTTGTTGACATACACTTGGATTCCCGGTGCCAGATCAGCAGTAACATTCAAGTTAGCAGTTGGTAAGTTAAAGTTATTTTTAAGGTCCAATAAAGTATCCATTGGAGCACTTTGGCTAATTTCCTGCAATTGAATTGCGAAATCGCCACCAACTTTTACTTTTTTTCCATTAAAATCATTCGGATTGATTTTCGCTGGCTCAAAATTTTGGCCAAAAGCTGTTACGGCAACCATCACGGCTGCAACAAAAATGAAAAACTTTTTCATAGCTAATTAATTAATAAATGGTAATTATTTTGATTGTTTATTGAATATTCGCACCATACACCTGTCCAGCTTTTTGGTAGAACAGATTGTACTCAATGCTTACTTTATCTCCGGCGGTAATGGTTCCCATCAACGCTTCAGGTGGCTCTACTCCGAAATCTGT